>CAYUGD010000051.1:0-1506 GCA_964444275.1 Candidatus Woesearchaeota archaeon | reverse complement strand
AAACCTCGAATGCGAAATCGTGGAAATGTGAATTAAACCACAGATTACACAGATTTACACTGATTTTTTTATTTTTTTTCTAAATCCCAACCCGCAATCCAAAATCCTAAACTCACCGCGGAGACGCAGAGTACACAGAGAAGAACTAAAGATTATATTTCTGTTTAAAACCCATCCCCAACTCCAAATTATTCTCACACAAAGGCACGGAAAGAACAAAGTAAAAAACAAAGAAACAATCTAATTAATCGGCAAATTTACCGTAAACTTTGTGCCTTTGCCAAGTGTACTTTCTACGTTTATCTCTCCATTATGCAGTTGAACAATGTGTTTTACAATAGAAAGACCCAATCCCGTCCCACCGGACTCTTTCGAACGGGATTTATCAACCACATAAAAACGCTCGAAAATTCTGTCTAAATGTTTCCTTGCCATACCGATTCCCGTATCCGAAACTTCAATTGCAACAGATTTATTTTCTTTTCGTGCGTTTATCTTTATTTCACCTTTTTCTGTGTATTTAACCGCATTTTCGATCAGGTTTATAAAAAGCTGCTCAAGTTTAAAAGGATCCCCCTTGATTTTGGGTACATTTTTTTCTATTTTCACTATCGATTTTAAACCTTTATTTTTTATTTCTTTTTCATAAATACTAAAGACACTGCCTACAATTTCTTTCAAATCTACTCTGGAATAACTAACGCCTAATTTACCTTCTTCTATATCTTCAAGCTCTGAAAGTTTAAGCAAATCCTTTACAATATTTATAAGCCTATCGGTTTGTCTTCCGATTATCTCAAGATATCTTGTATTTTCGTCTTTTGCAGATTCAAGCAGAGTTTCCACAAATCCTTTAATAGCAGTCAGAGGTGTTCTGAGTTCATGGGAAACATTGGAAACAAAATCTTTTTTAATCTTCTCCGCTTCCTTAATCTTTGTTATTTCATGCAGGGTCACAACTATCTCATTATGTTTTTCCAGGAAAGCCGCGCTGCAAATAAAATCTCTGTTATGAATTCTTATTTCTCTGGTCAAATCTTTTTTATTTTTCTTAATATCTTCAATAATCTCTTCGAATTCAGGCTCTCTTACGACTTCCCAATAATCTTTATTCTTTACTTCACCGCTCTTAAAAATCTCTTTAAAACTGTCATTCATTATTACTATTTTTTCTTCTCCATCGATAACAATAAGAGCTTCTTTAATAGAAGAAACAATAACTTTTAAAGAATCTTTTTGCTCGGACAGTTCTGAAATCAAATTTTTAATACGAAAGACCATACTGTTAAAATTGTTTGTTAATCTGCTTAATTCTCCACTACCTTCGGGCAAAACTTCGACATCGAAATTACCTTCCGAGACTTCATTAGCAGCCGCAGTAAGCTTTCTTATAGGTCTTGCCAGAGACTTCGAGTAAAAGAAAGCCGCCAGAAGAGAAAGAAAAACTAATATCGAAGCGACAATCGTAACATTTCTGATCAAGTAACTCAAAAGTCTTTGAACCTG
>CAYUGD010000050.1:0-1521 GCA_964444275.1 Candidatus Woesearchaeota archaeon | reverse complement strand
TAGCAGGTCTTTTGTGTTTGAAAAAGGCGAAATCCAGTAAGAATTAGGAATTATTGGCCAGTAAGCGACAGTTACATCTTTTTTGATTTTCCTGATCTCTTTTTCCAGTTTCTTGAATTCATCAACAGATCTTGCTGTTACAAATAATCTAATTGGGGATTTAACTAATTTTAGTTTGCTAAGATTCTTTTTTGTCGGGAACTCTTCGTAAAAGTCTATTTGCATACATCTTTTAAACTTGGAGGAATTAAAAAGATTATGAAACTGAGAAAAAAGTTCTTTTCAAAAAATACAGAAGAAGTTGCAAGAGATTTGCTTGGGAAAATTATTGTGAGGAAAATAGGTAATAAATTTTTGAGAGCGAAGATTGTTGAAACAGAAGCCTATTTTGGTCGTGAAGATCCTGCGTCGAGAGCGGTTCAAAACGGAGATTTGAGGAAGACAATGCTGATGAAGCCAGGAACGATTTTGGTTTATGGCGTTCATAACAACTGGCTTTTGAATTTGGTGACAAGCGACGAAGGAAAAGCAGAAGCGGTATTGGTTCGTTCTGTTGAACCGTTAAACTTTGACGCAAAAACAAGCGGACCTGGTCTTTTAACGAAAGCTCTGAAAATCGGAAAAGATTTTCACAAGAAAAATATCTGTGAGAACAATGAGGTGTGGATTGAAAAAAAGGAACCAAAAGGTAATTTAAGAATAGTTAGGAAATTTAGAATTGGGGTGAAAAGAGACCTTACCAAAAAGTTAAGATTTTACATCAAAGGAAATAAATTCATCAGCAGAAAATGAAATCAAAAAAGAGCAGACAAGAACTTCTAAAAAAAATCACGTCCAAGAAAGAGTATTCTCAGCTTCCAGAGGAAGATGTCGAGAGAGCGTTTGATTTTTTTGATAAGAAAAAATATTCTGATAAAGAAAAAGTGAAGCGGACACGGGATTTGCTGAAGAGGGCGTTCACAGCATTTATGGGAAGAAAAATAATGAATCCCAAAGATAAGGACGCGAGATGGTTTTTGTTAAGGCATGTTTCGACAAAAGAAAGATTTGATTTTTACAGGGAGATTTACGAAAGGATTTTTAAAGAGGTTGAAGAAAAAGAAATCTCGGTTATTGATTTGGGTTCTGGAATAAATGGGCTGAGTTACGAATTTTTTCCTAAAAATAAAAAGATAAATTATTTTGGAGTGGAAGGAGTCAGACAACTCGTGGACGTTGTTAATTATTTTTTTGAGAAGAATAAGATTGACGCAAAAATTGTTCACGAGAGTTTGTTTGAATTAGAAAAGGTTAAAAAATTAATTGAGGAGCAGAAGAAACCTAGAATTATTTTTTTGTTTAAGACAATTGACTCATTAGAGATGCTGGAGAGAAATTATACAAAAAAATTTTTGCGGGGATTGGCCCCTTTATGTGAAAGGTTTGTTGTTAGTTTTGCGACGAGGAGTTTTTTCAAGAAGCATTTGTTTAAAGTGAGGAGAAATTGGGCAATAAATTATATTAAAAAGAATTTCAAGATTC
>CAYUGD010000049.1:0-1527 GCA_964444275.1 Candidatus Woesearchaeota archaeon | reverse complement strand
ACAAACAAAATAGAAAACGTCCTTGAATCAAAAATCATTGAGCCGCTGAAAATAAAAAGCCAGGCAATAAACTCTGCCAGCGAAGTAGCTATGATGATTCTAAGAATTGACGATGTCATTTCAGCAACAGGCCACAACAAAGAATCTTTAGGGATGGGCACAGGAAATCGGATAGGAAAAATCAGGCCTGATTACGAAGGAGGGTTTTAATCACAATAATCTTTATATACAAAATGAGGTTATTATCATAAAATGAAGGGAAAAATGTATCCAATCACTGGTGAAGATATTAGTACTTTAATAGGTTTAATCTTAGGAGTTTCTATTGCTTCTGGCGTTGGGTGTAATCTTTACAAAACCTATGGATTACTACACCGTGGAAAGTTGGTCCATGAAGAAAAATATGTTGTTAAAGGAAGGTCAGACCCTAATATTTTAGAAAGAGGTGTTTTTTCTGCATCTCCAATAGGAAAAGACAGACTAATCTTCTTTGATCCCCATTCTGAAAAAATAAAATCTGCAATAGAATCAGAAGACACACTAACACTCCACTTTTCAGACAGGCAGTGGAAATATCTTAATGATAAAGGCGAAGTTCCTATCAAAGATAGAAATCTCAAATATGTTAATAGAAAGAGGTTTAATTAAATCCCTCGCCGAAACATATTTAATCGCTTTTTGTAATAAAAATTTATGGCATTTGATTTTGAAAAAGAAAAACTTGTTGCAGAACTGAAAAAGCGGAAGCCGAGAAAAGTTCTCGTCCAGCTTGCAGAAGGCATAAAGCAAAATGCTCTGGAAATTTCAGAAATTATCGAGGGGCTTGGAATTGAGTGCATTTTCTCAGGGGAAACCTGCTGGGGTGGCTGCTCTGTTGCTGTACGCGAAGCAAAAGAACTTGGCGCTGACTTAATAGTTCACGTCGGACACGCTGAATTCATCAAAACAGATTTTCCTGTTTTATATATTGAGGTCAAAGACATTCTTGAATTAAAACCGCTTCTTGAAAAATCTTTAAAACTTCTTGAAAAATACAAAGCAATTGGATTAAGTTATTCAATACAGCACAGGCATGATATAGAAAAGATAATAAAATTTTATGAAAAAACAGGCAAAAAAGTAATTCTCTCGAAAAAAATTGTCAATGTTGCATATGAGGGTCATGTTTTAGGATGCCAGTATGCAGGTCTCAGAGCCATCCAGGAAAAAGTTGACGCGTTTGTAATTATAGGGAACCAGTTTCATTCAATGGGTGCCACTCTTGCAGTCAAAAAACCAGTAATTCTTATTGATGTTTACAATCACGACGTCAGAACAATGGCAGGGCTACGCGACAAAATTCTTAAACAAAGATTTTTTTCAATTGAGAAATTTAAAGAAGCAAAAAAAATTGGGGTTATTGTCGGAACAAAAATCGGGCAGAAATTTGGCTCCCCTAAATCTCTTCTTGAAAAAATTAAGAAAAACGAAAAAGACGCGTTGATTATAACAATGGATGAAATAACTCCTGAAAAGATTATGAATTTT
>CAYUGD010000048.1:0-1653 GCA_964444275.1 Candidatus Woesearchaeota archaeon | reverse complement strand
GGAATCACAGGATTTTCAATACAAGGAAACGAATACTTGTGGGGGCTTGGGATTTTGAATGTGGTTCTTGTGCTCGTGATAATAATCGTTGCAGTAAGAGTCGCAAGAAGAAAATAAATTTCTAGCCGTTTTATTTTTAACAAATTATTTAAACTATCTTCTTTTATAATTTTTAATGGCTAAGTCAAAAAAAAGAGGTAAGAAAAGTTCTGGAAAAAAGAATCGTCAGAAGAAATCAAAAAAATCCAGAGACATAACTATTCAGGGAATTGTTTTAAGATACCTCATACTTATTGCAGTTGCGTTTCCAGGGCTTTGGCTGTTTTACAAAATTTTCACACCTCTGACTGTCTGGCCGGTTTACTGGCTTTTGAATCTAGTTTACGATACTTCTCTTTTGTCAGATATAATCCTTCTTGTTGAATGGAGTTTTCCTATTGAGCTCATTCCCGCGTGCATTGCTGGCTCTGCTTATTATCTTTTGCTTGTGTTAAATCTCGCGACGCCAAAAATAAAACCAAAGACAAGATTTTATGCAATTCTTTTTTCATTCGCAGTGTTTCTTATTGTGAACATACTCAGGATTTTCATACTTGGCATTATGGCTTACACAGGCTCTTCTTATTTTGACGCAGCTCATCAGTTTCTTTGGTATTCGGTAAGCACATTGTTTGTCGTGGGAATCTGGTTTGCAGAAGTAAGGATGTTTAAGATTAAAGAAATCCCTTTTTACTCTGACCTGAAGTTCCTTTTCAAGATGTCTCACTTCGCGAAGAAGAGACGAATTAAGAAAAAGCGTTAAGAAACCCAAGCGTTCCGAGAAGAACCAAAATTCCTGCGAGGATTACGCCGAGCGCAATGCTGAACACACTCTTTTTTCTGTCTAAATCAAGAATCCACGAGATAATTGAGCCAGTCCACACACCTGTCCCTAAAAAAGGAATAGCCACAAACAAAGTCAGTGCCAGAAACCCGGCAACAGAATATCTTTTTTCAAACTTATCAACCTTTTTCTGCAATTTTTTCATATAAGACCCAAAGAATTTCTCGTAAGTTCTGTTATTCATACACAAATGGTGCAGATTATCTAAGAAATAAAAAATTAAAAAAATAACCAGAATGTTGACCATGATGATTAGCGGGACGATTAATAAAAGCGGGATGGCGTGGTCTCTCGCGTAAATTATTGCTAGAGGCATTCCCGCTCTCAGCTCACTTACAGGAAGTATTGAAAGAAGAATCGCGAGAAAAATTCTCAAATCCATATTTAGTGACTTAGAGCCATTTATTAATCTCAGAAAAAGATTCAATCATAAATCTTTCTGTGCCTTCGAGGATTTCGCAGTCTTTTATGTTTATTTTATAGCAGGGAGTAGGGCCTATTTGTTCCACGCTTGTTTCATCTGATTCTTGTATCACAACGTATATGCCGCCGTTTTTTATAGCAGAACTACAAGTTTCGTTTTTTCCGTTCAATATGCTTATTCCTGCGATATTGTGTAACTGCCTGAAATTTTCCATAGCAATTTTCTCAAACCCTTCACAAGACCTGTTAAACGTTACATCAATGTACATTTTCTCTAGTAGGATAATCTTGCCGTCAAATAAGATTTCTTTTTCCAATATTCTCGGGTCGTTTCTTAAATAAAAATT
>CAYUGD010000047.1:0-1678 GCA_964444275.1 Candidatus Woesearchaeota archaeon | reverse complement strand
AAAAAGCGCGACAAATTTAATAAAAAACTTTGGTAGTATTGAAAATATTTATAAAATTCTAGAAAAAAATCCAAAGAAAATAGAAGAAAAAGGTTTTAGCAAAAGAATTGTAAAACTTTTGGAAGAAGGGAAAGAGGAAGCTGAGTTTTCCAAAATGTTAGCTACTATAAGAAAAGACGCTCCTATTGATTTTTCATTGCCAAACAAAAGATGGCAAAACGGTATAGAGTTGGATAAATCCGAAAAGATTTTTAAAGAATTGGAGTTTAGAAATATGGGAAGCAGATTAAAATCGATATTAGAAATTGAAAATGGAGAAGAGGAAAAAATAAATAAAAGAGAAGAGAAAATAGATGAGAAAGAGTTAGAAGAGACAAAAGTAGCACTTTGGATAGTTAACTCCAATATTACCAGTCCAAAATTAGATGATATTTTAAATTTTGCTGGAGTAAGTTCTTTTAAAGAAGCTAAAAGTATTATTTTTAAAGAGTTGAAACAGAGAGAAGGTGAATCAGTATTTGAAGAAATAGAAAAACCGCTTATACCGATAATAAGAAATATGGAGAAAAGGGGAGTACTTATAGATTCCGATTTTTTGAAAAATTTGAGTATTGATTATTTTAAAAGTCTTGAAGATGTAAAAAAGAAAATATGGAAAGAAGCAGAAGTTAAATTTAACATATCTTCTCCAAAACAATTAAGAGAAGTGCTTTTTGAAAAACTTGGTTTAAGCATTAAGCGCCAGAAAAAAACCAGTACTGGAGTCAGATCAACTAGGGAATCAGAATTGCAAAAAATGAAAGAAATGCATCCGATTATTCCTCTTGTTTTAGAATACAGAGAGCTTTCAAAATTAATCTCTTCTTATCTTGAACCAATTCCGAAGAGATTGGATAAAAATAACAGATTGCATACTAATTTTATTCAGACTGGAACTACTACTGGCAGAATGGCTTCGGAAGAACCGAACCTACAAAATATTCCCACTGGCTCGGAAAACGGTAAAATTATAAGGAAAGCCTTCTTGGCTCCAATGGATTTTAAACTAATCGCTTTTGATTATTCTCAAATAGAATTGAGAATCGCTTCTTTCTTATCGGGTGATAAAAAATTAATGGAAATCTTTAAGTCCGGAGAAGATGTTCACCAAAGCGTAGCTTCTTATGTTTTTAATGTGGATAATGAAAAAGTAAACAAAGAAATGCGCCGCAAGGCCAAAGTTATAAACTTCGGCATTCTTTACGGTATGGGAGTAAATGCTTTAATGCGTAACTTAAATTCGGACAGAAAAACCGCCCAAGAGTTTTACGATACCTATTTTCAGAAATTTGAAGATTTGGCTGAATATTTAGATAAAACAAAGAGAGAGGTTTCTAAGATGGGTTATACCAAAACACTTTTTGGCAGAAGAAGATATTTTGAAGGTATAAATTCAAAAATACCTTACATAAAAGCGGAAGCGGAAAGAATGGCTGTAAACGCTCCTTTACAAGGCACTTCTGCTGATATCATAAAAATAGCTATGAGAAAAATTGATGATTTTCTAAAAGAGAATAAATTAGATAAGAAAGTTTATCTAATTATGCAAATTCATGACGAGCTCGTTTACGAAGCGGATAAAAATTTAATAGATGAAATTGTGCCTAAAATGAAGGGAATAATGCAAAATGTTTTGCCA
>CAYUGD010000046.1:0-1733 GCA_964444275.1 Candidatus Woesearchaeota archaeon | reverse complement strand
TTTCCGGAACAACAGACTCAGAGGGGAAACCCACAGAAAATTACGATGTTTCAAAAGACGTTGAGTTTTTGGAGCAGGAACTTGATAAGTGGTTTTTTAATATCCTGGTCAAGGCGTGGAAAACATTCGCCAAGAAAATAGAAACAGAGTCAAGGGATGGGAGGAGTTTTTCACAGGTAGTTGCTAAACAATTTTCAGGTCTGAAAGTTACTGAGAAGCATGTGAAAAATGTTTTGGTCAGGAGTTCTTTTCCAGAACGGGCTGGCTCGTGGAGTGACGATGACTTGAGAGAATTTGCTTCTGCGCTGAGAAAAGAAAGCAAGCCGATTATAATCGCTGCGAACAAAATCGATTTGGAAAAAAGCCCGGAGAATTACGAGAAGATTAAGAAGAAATTTCCGGATATGATTATCGTTCCGTGTTCTGCTGACTCAGAGCTTGCTTTAAGAGAAGCTTCAAAGGCAGGATTGATTGATTATGTTCCCGGCGAGAAGAATTTTTCTGTTAAAGGTAATTTAAGCGGGAAGCAGGAAAATGCTCTGGAGAAAATAAAAGAAAATGTTCTTGACAGATTTGAGACAGGCACAGGTGTTCAGGCGGTTTTGGATTGCGCTGTTTTTGACCTCCTGAAATACATTGCTGTTTTTCCTGCGAGCGCGAACAAATTGCAGGACAGCAAAGGGAAAATTCTGCCTGATTGTTTTTTGATGCCGCTGGGGACAACTACCCGGGATTTTGCTTATTATCTGCACACTGATTTCGGAGAGAACTTTATTAAAGCGATTGACGCGAGGACGAAAATGGCCTGGGGCAAGGAGCATAAATTAAAACATCGTGATGCTTTGGAGATTGTTACCAGATGAAAATAAAAATTAAAGTTAAGCCGAATTCAGCAGAGCAGAAGGTCATTAAAAAAGAAAACATGTATCTTGTTTATTTGAAATCGCGTCCGGAGAACAACAGAGCGAACACAGAACTTTTAAAATTATTGAAAAAATATTTCAACAGACCAGTAAAGATAAAATCTGGTTTGTCGTCGAGGAAAAAGGTCATTGAGGTGGAAGAATGAAATATGAATTCGCTCCGGACATACAGAAAATTGCGGAAGAGATTTCTGTTTTTTTGTTTCCGCATGTGAAAATTGAGAGGGTTAAATGTTTCAGGAGTTTTGGAACTTCTTCCAGAAGGACGGTCGCCCGTTGCCACACAATCGGGAAAATTATTCAGAAAGCGATGAATGTTCCTGCTTTTTATGTTCTTGAGTTTTTGTCAGAGAGATTTGACAAACTTCCTGAAGAAGAAAAAATAAAAGTTATAATCCACGAACTAATGCACATCCCTGCGAGTTTTGGCGGGGGGTTCAGGCATCACGACCACGTCTGCGAAAAAAATATTGAGAAAAATTATCAGGCGTATAAATCAAAAAAGAAAAATGAGAAAACGAAAGAAAATTTCTTTTAATTATAGAAAAAGGGATATTAGTATTGATGTCAGGGTCTGCGGTTTTTTTGGAAAGTTTTTAGGGCTTATGTTTAAGAAAAGACAGAAAGCAGAAGCGCTCTTGTTTGAATTCAAAAATCCAAGCAGAATAAAAATACATTCTTTTTTTGTTTTTTTTCCGTTTGTCGCTGTCTGGCTTGGTAAAAAAGGGAAAGTTGTTGGCATTAGAAAAGTGGAACCATTTAAAATTTCTATCAGTGTGCCTGGAAAAAAAGATTTCGAAAAACTAGTTG
>CAYUGD010000045.1:0-1893 GCA_964444275.1 Candidatus Woesearchaeota archaeon | reverse complement strand
TTTTTGTTTCATAATCATAGCCAACCTGCATTAAATAATATTTCATTATTTCTATAGCTTTTCTTGAATCTTCTGCAGTCACGGTTTCGCCGAGTCTCATTCTTGCAGATGCTTCAGACATCCTGATTAAAGCCTGCAGTTGCCGTGCAGAAATCGGAATCGGTCTGAGCGAGCCTTCTGAAGAAACCGGCGTGTTTCTCAATTCAACATAAAATTTCTTTATTTCTTTAACAGCTTCGTCACTTAATGCAGGATTTATTCTTTGTTTTGCATAAGCCACATATTTTCTGAAAAGCTCCCTTGGGATAATCATATTTTCTCCCTCTTCCTGATGTGCGCGAAGAACATGGGTTGCAATTAATTCGTCTTTCTTTTTATCAGGTAAGTCTCTTAATGGAAAAATAACATCGAACCGGTTTATCAGGGTTGGAGGGAGATCAATTTGCTGAGCGATTGGTTGATAGGGGTCAAATCTTCCGAATTTGGGATTTGCAGCTGCAAGCACAGATGTCTCAGAGCGGAGTGTTGCCTGAATATTTGCTTTTGTGACAGTTACGGTCTGTTGTTCCATTGCTTCATGCATCGCACTCCTGTCCTGCTGGTCCATTTTCTCAAGTTCGTCTATACAAATAAGTCCTTTGTTGGCAAGAACCATCGCTCCTGCTTCTAGAGACCAGCCACGCAGATATTCGTCACGAACGACTGTCGCTGTTAGCCCTGCACCGGTCGCGCTTTTTCCAACTACATATCTCCCTTTTGGAGAAAGCCCTGCCATAAAATTAAGGGTTGCTGATTTTGCCACGCCGGGGTCGCCTACGAGAAGTATATGGAAGTCCCCCCTGCTTTTTTGTCCGTCTGCGTGGACTTTTTTCACTCCGCCAAACAGCTGCAAAACTAGAGATTGTTTTATCTCTTTATAACCCCACACGCTGGGAATAATGCTCTTTGTAAACTTTTCGAAAAGTTTTGGGTCCTGCGAAAGTTCAAGAATTTGTCTCTCGTCTTCTTCATTAATGTCAAGTTCTTCGAAAGTTTCCTCCATCGGGATTATATTGTTGACCTCAAGTGCAAGTTCAAATCGCGTGGAAAGTCCTCCTGAACGAAGAGGGACAGGAACTTCTTTTAAAACTCCGATAATTTTGACTCTGCTTCCGGGGGTTGTTTTTTCTTCCATTCGTGGCTCGACAAGGTCTTCTTTAAGAAAAGCATTAATTCTTTTTGGCTGTTCTCCGCCGGTCAGTGATTCCGGTGCTTCTTCAACAACAAGCCGCTGCGTGTCAACCATTTCCTTTCCTATGAGTTTAAAGCCGCCGCGCCTTCCGCAAGAGCACCTTGCTGGTTCTCTGAATTTTTTTTCCATCTGCAGAACAGAAATAATTGTGCCGCATGAAGGACATTCAAATTTTGCGTTCACGACCTGGGGTCTTACATCACTTGCCTGGCGGACGATTCCTTCTACAACAAGCATTTCATTGAGGTGTCTCGAACGAATGTTTCTTATTTTTATTTCCTGACTTTTTGGGAAATTTACAAACCTGACGAGAACGCCGGACACCAGACCTGTTTCTTCAAGAGCCATCTCAATAATCCTAATTGTTTCTTCAGGATTTGTTATGGATTCTTCTGCGAGCTTGTTTGAGAACTCCGTGAGTTTTTCGAAATCAAGATATATCACATTTTTTCCTTTTCTTATGGATTCTCCAATATCTTTTTTATGAAACTCAAAGAAATTTTTAGCTTCTGTCATTAATTCATTATTTTTCGGCTTTCCCGCTTTCTTTGACTGAATTTGCTCGTCCATGCTTATGCAAAAAGAAATCTATTTTTATACTTTGTTGTAAACTATTGGGTAGATTTAGAAGAAGTAGTTTTTTGTAAGAATTATTTTATGTA
>CAYUGD010000044.1:0-2137 GCA_964444275.1 Candidatus Woesearchaeota archaeon | reverse complement strand
ATTCATTCCAGCGTTTCCAAATCCTTGAATTGAAATTTCCAAATTCTCTGATTTAATCTTTTCTTTTTGTAAAAACTCTTCTAAAACAATTATTCCTCCTTTTGAAGTTGCATCTTTTCTTAATTCTATTCCACCCAGTTCAAGAGGTTTCCCGGTTATCATTGCTGGTTCATGTTTGCCTTTAATTTTTTCATATTCATCCAGCATCCAACCCATAATTTCCGGGTTTGTGTAGACATCTGGTGCAGGAATATCTTTGTTCTCGCCGATAAATTCATGAAATGCTCTGATGTATTCTCTGCTAATTTTTTCAATTATCTTTTTATCTAATTCTTTTGGATTAATTTTTACTCCTCCTTTTGCACCTCCAAACGGGAGATTCAACAAAGAATTTTTAATGCTCATCCAAAAAGATAATGATTTTATTTCATCTTCAGAAACATCAGGATGAAATCTTATCCCCCCTTTTCCAGGACCGAGGGAGTTATTGTGAATTATTCTGAATGCTTCATATTCTTTTCCATCTACTTTTAAAATATCTTTGGAAATCTTTTTATGATTAAATAAAATCCCTTTTTCTTTTTCAGAGAGGTTTAATTCTTCTGAAATTCTTTCAACAATTTTTTTTATATTCTCAAATGTGCTCATCTATTTCTCCTTGACTATTTCTTCGTAAGCAGAATTTGCAGCTGTTGCTCCCTCGCCGCACGCTGTCACAACTTGTTTTAAGGGATTGTTTGTTACATCGCCTGCCGCATAAACGCCGTCGACATTTGTCTTCTGTTCTTTGTTCACTTTAATGTATCCGTTTTCTGTTCTCAATCCAAGTTGTTCTGAGAATTCTTCATTTGGAACAGAGCCAATCTCGACAAAAACCCCATCAAGTTTTAGTTCTTTTCCAGAATCAAGTTTTACTTTTTCTACTTTTTCTTTTCCTGAGATTTCTTTAATATTTGAACTGAAGATTTTTTCAATTTCTTTGTTTTTATCGACTTGCTTGACCCACGCAGGTTCTGCTCTGAAGAATTTATTTTTTCTGTAGATTATGTAAACTTTTTTTGCATATTCTGCCAGCAACAATGCTGCGGTCAGCGCCGCGTCACTTCCTCCAACAACCCCAACAACCCTGTCTCTAAAAAAGCCGGCATCGCACGTGGCGCAATAACTCACGCCTTTTCCTAAAAATTTTTCTTCTCCAGGAACATTCAGTTTTCTTTTCTCTGTGCCGACAGCAAGGATTATTTTTTTAGAAAAATATTCATTTTTATCTGTCTCAACTATAAATTTTTTATCCTCTTTTTTTATTTCTTTAACCCTCTCTTGCTTAATCTCGCCTTTTAATTCTTTTACGTGGTTTATTAATTTTTGAGTCAATTGAAGGCCGGAAATGTTATTTTGCGTCGGGAAATTACAGATTTTGTGTGACTCAGACATCATCCCGCCCTGCAACTCGCCGATGACCAAAGTATCAAGAAGATATCTCTGAGCGTAAATCGCGGCTGTCAAACCAGCTGGTCCTGCACCTACAATGATTAAGTCATAAATTTCTTTTTCCATTTGATTTAATCTAGATTAATTACTTCTTTCAATTCTTCGGATAATCTTTCTTTCGGACGCAAGCCAATGAACTCTTTGGCAACTTCTCCACCCTTAAATAATTTCATGTTTGGTATGCTCTGAATCTGATACTTCATAGCAATCATTTGGTTCCCTGGATCATCGACGTTCATTTTTCCTATTTTCAGTTTCCCCCTCAATTCTTCAGAAAGTTCGTCCAAAGCAGGTTCCATCATAATGCACGGTTGGCACCACGGAGCCCAGAAATCAACCAAAACAGGAATTTCTGATTCCAAAACTTCTCTCTCAAAATTCTCTGATGTTATTTCAATTATTGACATTTTTCTCCATTAATTTATTTATTATTATTCCTTGAACCACTGACATAAAAATCATAATAAAACCAAGCATTAAAATATATTTCGCTCCAAAATAGAGAATCGCGATAGGCAAGAGAGGGACTTTTATCGCCCGATTGTAGAGAAAGCAGGCAATAAGTCCGTAATTTAATCCCTTACTCTTTAGATTACCCAAAAGAGGATACCACATGTAAATAGGACCTGCAGACAAAATCCCGCCG
>CAYUGD010000043.1:0-2336 GCA_964444275.1 Candidatus Woesearchaeota archaeon | reverse complement strand
ACCTTTCGATCATCAAATCTTTGTTAAGCCTAATAATAGCCACCAAGCTTAAAAGAAGAATCAGGATATAAACAGCAAGAATAAGAATTATCTTTCTTTTTATTTTCATGTGCCCTTAAAAGATATTAATATTTTAAATTTATCGTTCTAGTTTATATTTTTTAATAACAGAATATTTAGATCCTTTTTCAGAAAGCTTTGATTCCATCAAATAAAAAGCATCAACCTTAAACTTTATTTTCGGAAATTTTATTTTCTTTAATTCTATAATAAATTTTTTTCTGTCTCTAACTTTTTTAACACGCGCAATTGTCAAATGACTCATGAATCTTCTTTCCTTTTCAAACAAATCTTTTAATTTCTCATCGATTTCCTTTTGCAATTTCTCACAATTTGTCAAATGAAGCCAGACAATTATTCTTCTTTTATAAACTTTCGATTTTCTGTTGTCAAAAACCCCAATAGAATCAATCTCAGTTTCAAAAGAATTATGCTCAACTTTTCTCAACCTCTCCTTAATGTTTTCTATTTTCCTTTCATTAGCTTCTCCAAGAAACTTTAAAGTCAGATGCAGATTCTCTGATTCTGTTTTCTTGCCTTTAAATTCAGGGAGTCTTTCTTGTATTTTCCTGATTTCCTTCTGAATTTCTTTTGGCATGTCTATAGAAATGAAAGTTCTCATTTTTTCTGCCAAGGCACCAGAGCGAAAAAGCTATGATTTTTTATTGGGTTCTTCGCAAGTTTTTTTACATCTTTAAGTTTCACAGATCTGATGTTTTTCTCAAATTCATAAGCGCGTTGCGCGTTTCCGTTAATCTCATATGCGAGGAGATTTTGCATCTGAATATGCGAGTCCTCAATTGCAATCTGGTGGTTGCCAATAATTTGTTCTTTAACCTGTTCAAGCTCAGAATCATCAAGCTCTTCTGAAACTTTTTTAAATTCCTTTAGGATAAGATTTTTTATTTTTCCGACATTTTCTTTTTTCGCGCCCACGTATATGCTGTTATAAGCAAAATCCTTATTAATGTCAGAAGACCCCTTAACCACATACGCGAGATTTCTTTTTTCTCTTATCTCGCTGAAAAGTCTTGAAGACATCCCAACCGCCATTAAAACGTTCAGAACAAAAGCAGCATAACTTTTTTTGTCGTTTAGACGAGGAACATGATAAGCAAAAACAAGGTTTGCCTGGTCAATCCCTTTTCTCTTTTCTCTTTTCGATTTGTTCTGTTTCTCAACTTTCTTTTTTGTTATTTTGCTCTTCCTTTTCCCAAAGTTCTCTTTCGCGAACTTCACAACATCTTTAAAATCAGCATCGCCGACAACGCAGAGAACCATATTGTTTGGTCTATAAACTTCTCTAAATTTCTTAACTAATTTTTCTCGGGTTATAGAATTCATAGATTTGGAGGTTCCAATTACAGGAATCTTAAAATGGCCTTTGTAAAGATTTTTTTGTATCTCCTGAAAAACATAATACTGGGGGTTATCTTTGTAAAGTTTCATTTCTTCAAAAATTACTTGTCTTTCTTTTTCGATTTCTGCCGGGTCAAACTTTGGATTTTTGACAAGATCGCCCAAAACTTTAAGAGCTGTCTTCAGATGTTTGCTCGGCATTTTACAGTGGAAAGCAGTTGTCGTCTCAGAGGTAAATCCGTTTAATTCACCGCCTTTTCTTTCTATTTCAATTGCAATTTGCCGCGAGTTTCTCGTAGGAGTCCCTTTGTAAAGCAAATGTTCAATAAAATGGGAAATTCCTTTTTCAGAAATAGATTCATTTATGCTTCCGTGCCGGACTGCAAAGGCAACGCTCACCGTCGGGAGATTTCGTTTTTCAAAAAGAACAACCATTCCATTATTCAGAACTTTTCTGCGAAGTCTCGGCTTCATAAATCAGAAAATCTAAAAGAGTTTTTAAATCTTAACAGATTTATCTGAATACAAAATAAGCTACAATCCCTAAAACAACAAGAACTCCAAAAACAATTATCAGCCAAAGCCACCATTTTGATTTCTTAGGTTGAGGCTGTTGAGCTGTTTGTTGAGTTGGTTGTGCTGCTGGTTGGGTTATCTGAGTCTGTTGTTCAGTTGCCTGTGTCTGCGTAGAAGGGGTTTTCGGAACCTGTGGAGTCTGAGAAGACTGCGACTGCTTTGCTGTCTGAGGCTGTGGCTGTTTTTGTTTTTTCTGAGCTGTACCTTGTTTTTGTCCTGTATCAGATTGCGTTTGTTGCGTAGGCATAATTATTCAAGGAAAAAACAAGTTATAAAGTTTACTTTTTTATCTCATTTTGAAAACAATAAATTTCTCTACCCCAAACTCAAAATCATCCAGA
>CAYUGD010000042.1:0-2565 GCA_964444275.1 Candidatus Woesearchaeota archaeon | reverse complement strand
CAACATCCTCTTCAAGTCCGGACTTTTCAGATTCTTCGTCAGGCGTTTCCTCGTTCCCGTCTTCTTTTAATTTCTCGGCTATTTCTTTCAGTATTTTGTCTTTTTTCTTATTTTTGGCTTTCTTAGTTTTGGATTTCTTTTTTAGCATTCTTTAAGAATCAAGTATAACTTGGCATGTTGTGGGCTTTTTTGTAAATGTCAAAAAACTTGAACGTCAGATCTTTCGCCGTGTCAGCTGCAAAAGGTCTTACATGATTTTTTTCTGCGTAAGTTTCAGGAAGTATAATCACTTTTTCAGGTTTTCCCTCAGGTTCTTTCTCTTTTGCCGGCTTTTCCTCGTATTTCCCAAGAAGAGCCATAAATGGATTGGATGTGTCTTTCTCACCTTCTGATTTTTCTTCCTCTTTTTTTTCTTCCTGGTCTTTTTCTTCGAGAAAAAAATCAATCTCGTCTTGAAGCTGTTTAAGGCTCTCGCCCGTTACCCCTTCAATAAGCTGGAGCGCGTCGTAAAGGTCTGACTCGTCTAGGGATTCTTCGAGTTTTTTTATCTCATCTTCGTTAAGCACATATGACTTAAATGAGATTTCTGCCCTGCCGCCGAACACATAATGGGGCTGTTGTGCTGCGCGCTGCGGAATTCCCCTGAAACGAAAACTGACAAGCGTGCACGCATAATAATCTCTTAGTCTAAGTCTTTCAGGCCTTTCAAATTCTTTTGGCAGGTTTCCCGAGAGCGCTTCTTCAGCAACGTCAATTTTCTTTTTCCCGAGAAGTGTAAGCTCGAGAATTATTGTATTAAATGATTTGACAAGAGCAGGGTCGCGACCACGCTCTTTCATCTCAAGCTGCTGAGCTGCTTTAAGATATGGCTTCGCCCACCTCGCGTAAAGTTTCAAAGAATTGACCTGGCTTTTCAAATATGTTTTCTCAAGTTCATATCTTTTTCTGAGTTCTTTTTCAGACTGCCCGAGCCACTGGTTAAACTCCAAAACCCTTGCCCTGAGAATTCTCTTGACCCTGTCGTTTAAATCAACCTTGTCCACGTCTTTAACCTCTTTGACAAAAAGGAACGCGTCGATAAGTGTCTGGAATCCTGCCTGGCCGAGAGCCATTGCTTTTATACTTGAGTTCCCTTTCTGAATGTCAACTTTGTCCATCCAGATTTGCTTTAGCGCAAGAAGAGCTGCCTCCTTATTTTTTGTTTTTAACTCGTCGTAATGACCAAGCCTAATTCTAAACTCTTTCAAGTCGTAAATAATATTCAGCACACTTCTGAGAACAGCATTTATGTCTGAGAGAATTTTTGTTCCCTGTTGCTGCATGACTGTTGCCCGTTGCCCGAGTTCTGCAAAATGACCTGAGCCGGGTGAAGAAGTAAAATTGTCAATAAGTTTTTCTGTTTCAAGCCCGAAGTCCCCCATCAAATCGACGATGAAAAAATAAACCGGCTCCAGGGTCTCAGAAGACGAATCATAAACAAGTTCGTGGGCTGATTCCTCCACGCTGCTAATCAGCCCTTTCCCCTTCATCTCTGCCCTCTTTTGATAGTAAGGAATATTCTTTTCAATTAACTCTGAAATAAACTCTGACATTTTCCCCTCTGATATTACAAGATTGTGCTGTTTAAAAAATGTTTCTAAGACTTTTTATTATCTGAAAGTAAAAAACTCGCTACAACTAATTTTAAAAACGCCGATTTCCTAGCAAAAAGATGGGATTGTTCGGCTTTGGGAAAAAAAGCAAAGACGTAATCGACCTCGCTGAAAGATACAGAAAACAGAAAGAAAAAGAAGAGAAAGAAAAGGAAAATTCCGGGTCTTCTGGCTCAGGCCCAAGTCCAAATCCTTTCGCATTCTTTAACTTATCACCTTCTGGCTCAGATTCCAAAACAGAAGATTCCAAAGGGGTTGACTCTTCCGAAAATCAGGAAAAACGCAGGAAGCTTGCGAAAAGACTGGCAAACATGACGGACAAACTTGAAGAGCTCTCGAACAAGATTTACCACATAGAACAAAGGTTAGAAGTTTTGGAGAAGAAGAATTCCAAGGAATCAGAATAATCTTTTTCGAATAATTTATTAATAGAGATTTCTTTTTTAGGGGATGAAAAACTTTAAGAAAAAGGTGCGGGCTTATGCGCTGAAAAATGCTTTGGCTTATGATGGGAAGGCCAGAACAGGGAGCGTGATTTCTGCGTTGTTCAACGAAGGGCTCAAAAAAGGAGAGGTGGAGAAATATTCTAAAAAGATAAAAGAGGTTGTTGCAGAAGTGAATAAGCTCTCTCCTGACGAGCAGAAAAAAGAATTTGAGAAACTGGAAAAAATTGTAAGTGTGAGGCACGGGCGTGAAGGGCTTCCTAAATTGCCTGGCGCGAAAAAAGGAAAAGTCATAACGAGGTTCGCGCCGTCTGCGTCAGGACCTTTGCACATAGGGCACGCGATGACAGCAAGTATTTCTTTTCTTTTTGTGAGAAAATACGGTGGAAAATTTTACATCAGAATCGAGGATACAAACCCTGAGAACATTTACCCGCTTGCATATAAAATGATTAAAAATGAGAGCGACT
>CAYUGD010000041.1:0-2617 GCA_964444275.1 Candidatus Woesearchaeota archaeon | reverse complement strand
CTGCGCCAGATATCTCTTAAGTCTGATTCTTCTTTCTTCAGATTTTTCTTGATGTTTTTTCTGAAAAAGTTCATGTTAAAAAGAGAATTCCTGTGTTTTTATTGTTTGTGAAAAGAGAAATTAGATCCTCATTCCTCAATTTTTCTTATTATATCTGCGAACGCCGGCCTTGTGATTAAAACTCCTGTTGTAATTCCGATAATTGTTGTGACTGCGAATCCTTTCAAAAGTCCTGCGCCCGCCCAGTACAAAGGAAGCATTGCGACGACCGAGGTGAAATAGGCTCCGATGATAATTGTGAATGCTCTTTTTATTCTTTGTTTTAAGCTCAGGAACGCCCCACGCCTGGATTCATCAAGGATAATTATTTGCTGGTCGACGCCTGTTCCGACAACAATTAAAATTCCGGCGATGCTCGGGAGGTCAAGGTTCCATTTAATTACAGTGGCTATCCCGAGAATTATAATTACTTCTGACAAGCTTATCAAAAGAAGCGCAAGAGAGGACTTTATTTTTTTGTATTTACCAAACACGACAACCGCCACAACTCCTATTGCTGTAAGCATTGCAATCATTATTACTCTTAAAAATTCCGCGCCAAGAGCAGGAGAGATTGTGTCTAATTTTACAATCTCAAGTTTGTAAGGAAGGCTTCCTGTAATTAAAAGTGTCTGGAGTTTGTGCATTTTTTCTTCTGCTATCTTATAGGCATCTTCTCTTGTTTCGCCCTCGCCAGAGCCAGACACAGCGACCTGCGTCGTCACTCTCCCTTTAAGGTCTGCACTAATAAGCAAGGTGTCCATAAGATTGTCATCAAGGTATAAATCAAGAGGTTTTTCAAGATATTGCGGATTTGAAGAGTTTACATCAAGTTTTTCTGTAATCTCTGCGTGTCTCTTTGCTGCCGCCTCACTTAAATAGACCGAGAACTGGAATTTACAGAAGTAGCCGGACGAAGTTTGGTCGCAGCTTCTTATTCCTGCTTGTTGTCCTGAACGAGCAACAGAAGCAATGTCTCTCTGCCCCCCAATAAAAACAGTTTCGTTTCCAATCTTTGCCTCAAATTTCCCTTGCTGAGCAATTAAAGATTCAAGGTCATCAGGGGTCGCGCCCGCGATTTCTATAGACATAAAATAATTTCCTTCCAAATCAGAAACAGGACTTACTTTTATATCTGACAACCCATAAACATTCAATCTATTTTCAGTTACTGCAACAAGGTCATTTACCTCTTCTGATGAAAGTTTTTTGTCTTCCGCCTGAACAAGTGCCCGTGAACCGCCAACCAGGTCAAGCCCGAACTTTAGGTTTGTTTGGGGGATATCTGAAAAAGTTATTTCTGGTGCTTTATTTGAAAGATAAGCTATCTCTTCTGTATCTGTCTTAAACAAAACAGGAACAGATTCGTTTCCGGCTTGCTCAAACTTATCGAGAATCAGTTCTGAGAATTCAGCAGCATTTTTGACAGGCTCGCCGTCAACGGCAGTAAGAATCATTCCTTCTCGAAATCCGGATTCAAATGCTGTGGAATTTGACTGCACGCTTGTAACCAAAACCCCGTCTCCAAAACCTGCAAAATTCACTATTGTAATCAGAGACAAAACAACTGCTATTATCAAAATCCAAATTTTCCATGTAAGGTTAAATTTTAATTTCATTTTTTTGTTGAATACCATTTAAGGATTGAAACATTAGTTATCCATGTATTAAGCAGGTCAAACCCGAGTCCGATAACAAGAACAGTGAAGATTTTGGTCAGAGTTGCTGAAAACGATCTTACAACCAGCAAAGCAGCAACAACCGCAACTAGAGAAGTAAGAGTCATCGTTATCCCTGTACTAAAAGCAGAGAAAATTCTAGAATTTAAAGTTCCCTCTTTTCTTTTCAAAACCCTGTTTGTTAAAAGAATGTCTGTGTCAACAGAATAACCAATCAGCATCAGCAATGCAATAACTCCTGCAGTTGACATTTGGATGCCTAAAATATTCAAGAGAGTAAGAGTCATAAAAATATCCGCAAAAGCAGAAATTATAATTGCTGCAGAAGGGACAAAGGTTCTGAAGATTATGAAAACAACAATAGCCATAAAGACAAAGGCAAGAAGAATTGCAATTAACAGCTGTTTGAAAAAACCTTCACTAAGTGCAGCGCCTGTGAATTCTGTGCTCGAATTTTCGTCTGTCAGCTCAAAGTCAAGATATTCCTCGAGAACTTGTTTTGCCTGTTTGGGCTCTGTCGTTGTCTCTACAACAACAGCTATCTGTTCTCCGGTTCCCAAGGACGAAATTCCTCTCACGCTAAAACTCTCAAGTTTTCCGTCAAGATATCCTTTAAGATTTTCCAAATCAATCTTTTCATTGATAGTGATAGTTGTTCCTCCTGTAAGAGAAATGTCTCTATGAATAAAATCTCCTGTATTGGAATAAAAAATTCCCATGTAAACAAAAGAAAAAACCAAGAGCAGAGCTGGAATCAAAAGCAAGTGCTTGTAATGCTTATCATGAAATTTTGCTATTTTTGTCTTGAATTTTGTTTTTTCTTTTTGTTCTGTCATTTTTCCTAAATGCGCCGGCCGGGAGTCGAACCCGGATCAACTGGTTGGAAGCCAGTAATTCTA
>CAYUGD010000040.1:0-2631 GCA_964444275.1 Candidatus Woesearchaeota archaeon | reverse complement strand
GGAACTTATTTTTATATGATTCATGCGTTTGACAGAGTAAACCACATTGAGAGTAATAATGCAATCTCAAAATCTATAACAATTTCAAAATCCTCTGGTTCTTCTGGCGGTGGAGGTGGGGGCAGTGCTATAACAGCTTTTTGGGGATGTGGAGAATGGAGCGAGTGCAGTAATGAAGGAACCCAAACAAGAACTTGTGAAGACTTGCAAGGTCTTTATGAAAACAAAACAGAAGTAAGAACATGCATTCCTGCTTTTATTCCTGAAGAAAGAAAAGAAATAGAAAGTGAAAAAATACTAGCACAGCAGCCTTCAGGAAATGAAGGGTTTTTCGCAACAATGACCGGAGCTGTAATCGGAGCACTCGGAAAAGGCGGCGCATCATTAGCAGCTGGCTTCGCGTTTTTAATAATCGCAGGACTTATCGCTATGGCTGTCAATAAAAAGAAAAAATGAAAAAGAGGCACAAAAAAACAGGGGGGAAGGGGAATTATGAGATTTTACATAAGACCCTTAAGGAAGTAGAAGAAAAAATTCATAAGTTGAGCGAAGAAGAATGGCGGGAGTTCAAGGAAAGTTTTAGAGAAAATTTCTTGATGGTGCTTGGCTTCCAGGAGAAAGATGAGTGTTTAACTCAACAATAAGGATTTAAAAAGACAAAAAACCTAAAAGAATCTGATTATTATAGTTGTTAAAATTTTATTTTCTCGAGTAATTCTTAACTTAAATAAAAGACAGGATAACTGCGGCCAGAATAAATGCAATGATGAACATTAAAGCCCTTTGTCTTGAGACGTGAAGTGTTTTTTTGGATAAGAACTTTGTCGCTCTGAACAACAGCTCAGTATTAAACATCCAGAAAAACCCTATTAGTGAAAACGACACATATGTGAAAACTGCTGGCAGAGCACTCCCGCCCAAAACAAGTCCGCCCAAAACAATCTCTGAAACTCCTCCCAGATTCGCGCCAATCATGTAGGGAATCACTTTTTTTAGTTTAATAATTCTCGTAACAACCAACGGAATTAAAAAAGTAATTGTGATGCTTGTAGACATTAAAAGAATGGTAACGCCAAGCCCCAGAAAAAAAGACTTCCATTTTTTATCCAACAATCTGTTTATTTTTGACTTTAAACGCACCTCGCCCCAGATATTTATCATAAATCTCGGGAGATACTTCAAACTCCCAACCAGAAGAAGCACACCCAAGACAATCTTCAAATTGTCCGGCATAGAAGAAATCAAATTAATAATCGGCATGACAACCAAATCTATTATATTATAATTAAAAGGATAGCCAAAAACAACAAAATAACTTCCGACCTTGCTAAAAAAACCAGTGAAAAACTCAAGTAAGAACATTATGATTGCGATTGGAATGGCGTAAACCAGATTAGCTAGTCCTATCTCAAACCCGTGTCTGAAGTCTCTCCGTTTCGCGTGAATCAGGAAAGAAGTAAACAAAGCAGTTATTGAAGTCCCGATTCTTGTTCCAATTATCATATATAATAAAAAAACCGGTCCGATGATTCCAGCCAGATGAAAAGCAATAAGAGTTGCAGCAGCTGCCCCGGACGATTGAGTTATCAAGGTCGCGAGCCAGCCAAAACCAAAAGCATTTAATTCATTCATTCCGTTTCTGGTTAAAGAAAAAATCCCGCCGCCAAGAGACGCAGAAGAAACCTTGATTAAAGTCAGGGAGAAAACAAACATATACAGAGCAAGCAGAAATCCCAGCACATTTACAAATCTATTCCTCTTCAACTTTTTTGACAAAGGAGTTTGCAAATCTTCCTGAGAATTCCCTGATCCTCTTTTTTTGAGCATGAAAAATATTATGATTGAGCATTATTAAATTTGTCTGTTAGTTAAAAATATAAAACAAGTTTTGTTTATGATTGTGTGCCCGGGTTGGACAATGGTGGTCCGCGTGGCTCGAACGCAGAACCGAGGTTCCGCACCTCCAAGGCTTTTGCCAGGAGAGCCCACGTTTCCGAAAGGATATCCAGGTTCGATTCCTGGTCCGGGCGTCGAACAAATTTCCACAAAATTTAAATAACCTCTTTACAAGAAAACATAATGGTAGAAAAAGACATCGGGAAAATCCCAAAAAACGAGATGACCGACATTGTAGTCAGAGTTGATGATTTCGGCGGACGGCCTGGTTTGACAATAAGAGAATTCATAACAGGCGAAAGATACACTGGCTTTACAAAATCAGGCGTGAAGATTCCTGCAGCAGAATTCAAGAAGTTCAAAGAAATGATTAATTCTGTAAACGAGGACGACTTGAAGCAGGAACCGGGCAACGAGCAGGAAAAGGACCAGAAAACTTTGAGCGAAGACAAGAAAAAATCTGGCAAAGAAAGCAATGAAGAAATGCCTGATTATTAAGTTCATTATGTCTAATAAATTTTTAATTTATTTTTAATTTAAACCAAAACTCCTTTCTTTCTTTGAATTATTTATGACCACAAAATGAAAACAGAGAAACAAAAAGTTTAAAAATAATAATCAACTTTGATATAAGTTGAGAGGGGTGGAATAATCAGTTAAACAAGGTCTTCGGATTTTGTTTGCTGGCTTCGGACGCCTCTTCCCGACTCTTTTTTATTTTGATTGATTTAGTTT
>CAYUGD010000039.1:0-2665 GCA_964444275.1 Candidatus Woesearchaeota archaeon | reverse complement strand
AATGTATTGCTATAGAGAAGGGGGGTAAGGGTTTATGTGTATGTGAAGATGAGAAAATTATTTTTAGCGAGACTGATGATGGGTTTGACCCAAAAACAAGAGGAAAAATTATCAGGACGATTTCTACAACAGGAAATTCTTCAATATGGAGAGAAGATTCTTGTGCCAGCTATTCTGACTTAAGAGAATATGTTCTTTTAGATGATTTCTCTTATAATGTAAGTTTAATTGATTGTAGAGACTATCTTGATGATGTTTTTGCTTGTTGTGTGAATGGGGCTTGTGTGAAGGATTGTAGTTCTTATGATTGTGAAGAGTTTGCTAATGAGAATGGTTTCGATAATTTTCAAGGAGGAGTCTTGCATTTAGGTGAGTGTGAGGAAATCTCTCAAGATGATTGTGGTGTTAAGCCGGATTCTTTAATTTATGACGATGTAACTTATTGTTGCGTTTGGAATTGCGAAGAGTTTGTTCAGGAGTGCGGTGATTCAGAATATCTTGTTTGTGATGGGGCTTGTCCTCCTGAAAATATCTGTGTGGGTTATGAAGGGAATTGTTTGTGCGTTCCAAGGGATTTCCAATTTTGTGAAGATTCTTATCCGAATTGTGATGGTTATTGTGAATTAGGTATTTGTATCTCTGATGACTTTGGAGGATGTTATTGTGAAGAGAATGTGTAGTGTGAGGATTCCTGGCAATTAGGTTGCACTGGCTATTGTGAAGAAGGCGTCTGCCAGAAAAACGAAACAGGTAATATCTGTAATTGTGTAATTGGAGAAATTTGTCAGGATTCTGATTCTGGATTGGAATTTGGAATTCCCGGAACCTGTGATGACGGAAACTCATATACTGATTATTGTATTGATGAAAAAAATCTGATGGAATTTCATTGTGTTGGTTCTACCTGCGAAGGTTTTCAGCAATTTTGCGAAAAAGGTTGCGTAGAAAATGGAGAAGGGGGGAAGTGTAATTAAATTTAGTAAAAATATTTAGCAATCAATAATACATTTAATTCTTTCTATTATTTTTTATTTGAAAAAAGATTATTTTAAAAAGTTAATAAAAAAGTGATTCAAGTACTAAATTGTATTTATAAGGAATTCTGGTTAACTTTCGTTAAGGACAATGAAAATCAATAATAAGATTTATAAACCTCTTTCTTCTAAATTTTTTATCCGATGAACTCTTTTGGGAGGACGAACGATTTCACGAAGGACAAATTAAATATCAATACGAGTGAGGTCGCGAGCAGAGAGTTCTTGATTAATAAAAATTAAAAAATGACAGACATTTACACAATAATTGAGAAAGCAAGAAGAACAGGAAAAGTTGAGAAAGGCACGAACGAAGTCACAAAGGCAGTAGAACGCGGCACAGCGAAGTTTGTTGTTTATGCGAAAGATGTTGAGCCAAAAGAAATTATTCAGCATATTCCTCTTTTATGCAAAGAAAAAAATATTCCTTGCAAGGAAGCCGATAACAAACAAAAATTAGGAATTGCCGTCGGGATTCCGGTTTCTGCGTCATCTGTTGCAGTGATTGAGGCAGGAGAAGCTGAACAGGATATCAAATCTCTTGGCACACTTTCAAACAAAACAAAGAAAGAAAAATCCAATTCTTAAAAATAAATTATCTTTGATTAAATGGCAAAACAGCAAAGAAAAAAAGGTAAAGAAAAGATTTCTACAGCAGAGGCCGTCCCTGCACTTGTCCAGGAGATTATTGGTAGGACAGGTTTTCGTGGAGAGGTCACTCAGGCAGAATGTTTGGTCACAGAAGGAAGAGACAAGGGAAGAGTAATGAGAAGGAATATCAGAGGACCTGTGAAGGTCGGAGATTATTTGATGTTGAGAGAAACAGAAATCGAGGCACGAAGAATTAAATCCAAAGTGACAAAAGGAGCGTACACTTAAAATGAACTTGAATCTAAAAGGAATTGAAGAATTGGTGAAAGATAAATTAAAAATTGCAGATATTTGCAGATATCCAATTAATTCTGAAAAAGAAGTAGAGACTATAAGAGAATATTTTTCTAATCATGAGAGTATTGAAGTTAAAATAGAATATAATGATCCTGTTACTTTAAAGGATTTCAGCAAAAAATATACTGCTGTTTTTTCAAAAAAGAAGGAAATTTAAAATGCCTAAATGCGTTTATTGCGGAAAGAAGTATGAGTTTCCAAGAGGGGTTACTCTTGTGATGAACGATGGAACGATAAATTATTTGTGTTCTTCGAAATGCAGAAAAAATATGAAAATGAAAAGACGGAAAGTGCGCTGGATTTCAAAAAAGAAAAAGACAGAAAATAATTAGAATTTTAAAGAACTGCTGAAGTTTAACGATTTCTGGGTTTCCTTTTCACCATCATAATTTGTATTTTTTGTTTTGTAATCTGCCCTTATCCCTAAGTTTTTTAGATTTAGATATGCTCCTACGCTAAGATTCTTCTTGTGAGGGCAAAAATCATAATCTGATTTAGTGATTCTCCCACTAGCGTTTACTCCAAAATGTTTATTCCCTAGTTTTGCATTTGCTCCCAGTCCTTTTTCCCACTTCCTCCACAAATAATATGGTTCAAGAGAGAGATTTAGTTTGTTAAATTTGGAGGAGAGATTGATTCCGGCGATTATTTCTGTTGGTTGAGGCACGGGCTTGTTGGTCCCT
>CAYUGD010000038.1:0-2977 GCA_964444275.1 Candidatus Woesearchaeota archaeon | reverse complement strand
TTTGGATTATTCAGAGACGTGTCTGTTCTTCTTTACACTTTTCTGGCGGTTTTTCTAGTTGTCCTCATAAACAGCCTGGCAAAAAAAATTGCGAGCTTTTATCTGGATTCAGAGATAGAAATTAGAACATGGCAAGTAAAAAGATACGGATTCAAAGCCCAGAGATACCTTAAAAAACCCTTCCAGGCAGGATTGTTTTTTCCAATAATAACCTCTCTAATTACTCTCGGACATTTTGTTTGGATGGCCTGTTTGGTTTTTGATGTAAAACCAGAAATCCACAGAGCTGCGAAACGCCACGGGCTTTATTCGTATTCGGAAATGACTGAAGAGCACATAGGATGGATTGCTGCCGCTGGAATTGCTGCAAATCTTGTTTTCGCAGTCGTAGGTTATTTAATCGGTTTTTCGGAACTCGCAAAAATGAGCGTCTACTTCGCTTTCTTTAACATGCTTCCTCTTTCTGACCTCGACGGCAACAAAATATTTTTCGGAAGCAGAATACTCTGGAGTTTCGTCGCTGCACTGGTTTTAATTGGAGTGGGATACGCTCTCCTCCTAGTATAAAACAACAAAAAACATTTAAACCTATCTTACATTAGAAAAATATGAAAAAAGGATGCAAACAAAATCAAACGAAGAAAATAATGGGGGGGCTTGCGTTTGCCTCTCTCGCAGCAGGTTTTGTTCTCTTAAATAAAGGAACAACCGGAAACGTGATTCTGAACAACAACCCTTCTTTCGACATTTTCCCGTTAATAGGTTTATTGTTTGTCTTATTTTCTGCTATTTTGGCGTTTATTGCAATAAAAAAGTAATTTAACAAGAAACTTTTTATAATAATCATTTCCTTTTCAATTATGAAATCTTCAAAATTTTTGGAAAACATTCTGCCGAGAGAATATCAGAAAAGTATTTTGGAAACATGCGCGGAAAAAAACTGCCTGGTCGTGCTCCCGACAGGGCTTGGAAAAACACTCATCGCTCTCATGCTCGCAATCGAGAGAATGAAAGCCTTTCCAGGAGAAAAAGTTGTTTTTCTGGCGCCCACAAAACCCCTCGCAGAACAGCATTTGAATTATTTCAAGAAACACCTTCCAGAACTCTTCGGCGATATGCAGCTGTTCACAGGATATGTCAAACCTAAAAAGAGAGCGAAAATCTGGAAGACAGCAGATATAATTTTCTCAACCCCGCAATGTATTGCCAATGATTTGAAAAAAAAACGCTACGATTTGAGAAATGTATGCCTGCTTATTGAAGACGAAGCTCACAGATGCGTGAAAAGTTATGATTACAATTACCTCGCAAAAAAATACATGGAACAAGCCATTCATCCAAGAATAACAGGGCTGACCGCGTCCCCAGGAAGCAAAGAGGAAAAAATAAAAGAAATATGCAAAAATCTTTTCATAGAGGCTGTCGAGTTAAGAACAAGAGAAAGTCCTGACGTGAAATCATATTTGCAGGAACTGAAATTTGAAAAAATCTCTCTTGAACTTCCACCTGAATTTGAAAAAATAAAAAATTCCTTGCTAAAACTTTTTAACCGTTATGTTAGTGAATTAAAAAACAGAAAGGTTCTTTTCCGCAGACCCACAAAAACAGAACTTTTGAGACTACAAAAATATCTTTTTTCTTCAATATCACGAGGAAATAAAAATTATAACATGCTTCTCGCGTCAAGTGCCTGCGCTCAGGCGATAAAAATACAGCACGCCCTCGGACTTCTTGAAACACAGACTCTCTCCGGATTCAACAAATACCTTAAGGAATTATTCAGAAAAGCTGCAAGAAAAGAGAGTAAGGGGGTAGTTAGGCTCGTTTCAAAACCAGAATTTAATTACGCTTTCATAAAATCAAACGAGCTTCTTGAAAAAGAAGTGGAGCACCCCAAGATTTCAATTCTCACAGAAATACTAAAAGAAGAAAGAAAGGCCGAGGAATTTAAAGTGATTGTTTTTACTCAGTTCAGAGACACAGCAAAAAAAATAAAAGAGAGTATCGAAGAAATACCAAAAGTAAATCCGAGCATTTTTGTGGGTCAGGGAACAAGAAGAAGTTACAAGTCTAAAAACTCTGAAGATAAAAATATTAAAGAAGTGAAAAAAGTCCCTGGAATGAAACAGAAAGAGCAGAAAAAAATCCTTAACAAGTTCCGTTCAGGTGAAATAAACACACTTGTCGCAACCTCAATAGGTGAAGAGGGTTTGGACATCCCAGAAGTAAACACCGTCATTTTTTACGAGCCTGTGCCAAGCGCAATCAGAGCGATACAAAGAGCAGGAAGGACAGCGAGGTTAAAAGAAGGGAAACTCATAATACTCATCACAAAAGGCACAAGAGACGAAGCCTATTTTTACATATCAAAATCAAAAGAAAAAAAGATGCGTTCTGCAATCAAATCTATAAAAGAATCTCTCTCAAAAAAAGTAAAAGACGAAGAGCAAAAAACATTATGATGACAAAACAAAAACCTATTTTTAATATTTTTTCGAAAACCCGTCTCAAACCAAAAAGCAAGAGAAAAATCCTAAAAATCACAGCTGACTTCAGGGAGAAAAATTCTTTGGTGATTTCAGAACTCGCTTCCCTCGGAATAACAACAAAAATAAAGCATCTCAAAGTCGCAGATTATATTGTGAGGGGTGTTGCTGTCGAGAGAAAAACAATCTCAGATTTCATAAACTCAATGATTAACAGAAGACTCCTAAACCAACTGGAGGAACTCGGGCAATACAAAAACAGACTTCTTATAATCGAAGGAATTGACGAACAGGAGTTATATTCAGATACCTATTCTGAAGAAAAGACAGGAATGCATCCAAATTCAATCCGCGGATTTCTCCTCTCAATTCTTCTAAAATACAACGTCCCCATCATTTTCACAAAAAACTACGCAGATACAGCAAGATTCCTGTCTGTTCTGGCAAGAAAAAAACCAAGAGAAACTCCCCTAAATGTAAATAAAAAATCA
>CAYUGD010000037.1:0-2992 GCA_964444275.1 Candidatus Woesearchaeota archaeon | reverse complement strand
TATTATTACAAAAACAGGACTTGGGGGCTTTTTTTACAATACAAAAAAACCCGGTGCCTAACTTCAAAAAATGCTAGCGGCGGAGAACAACACTCTTAAAAGAAAGCAAATAAGCGAGAACACTTTCTCTTTTGGGATAAAAGAATATATTGAAATCCCGGGGGTAGAATATCAGAGAGACATCGGAATCCGCGGACTTGATGTTACAGTCACATTCAAAAAATCCGGGAAAAGAGTGAAGCTAAAAAAAATAAAAAAAGGAAAATTTCCGAAGAGGCAGAGAGTCTCGAAAGAAGAAATAATTAAATTTATGGAGGAAAAGTTTAACACAAAATTTGTTTAAGGAGACAAAATGACAGCAGGTAATTGGGAAAAAATATTGAAGCAATTGAAAAGCAAACCAGAAAAAGCTGAGAAATTTATTAAGCACAACAAGCCGAAGAAAAGAAAAACAGGGATAGCGAAGAAAAAATGTGAGAGATGTGGGAGATTCGGAGCGCACATAAGTTCATACGGACTAAATTTATGCAGGCAATGTTTCAGAGAGATTGCTGAAGAAATCGGATTTAAAAAATATGATTAAAAAATAAAATGGCACAAGATATCGTCGCTGACGCGCTAAACATGATGTTGAATGCAAAAAAAGCCAGAAAGGGAGCTATGAGAATAAATAGAATCTCAAATCTCTTAATTGAAATTCTGAAAATCATGAAAAGCCAGGGAGCTGTGAAAAAATACAAAATTGATTCAAAAAACAAGGCGTATGAGGTGACCCGGGGCGAGGTGAGGGAGTGTAAGGCGATAAAACCAAGATTCACCGTCGGAAAAGACGAAATTGAAAAATACAGGAGAAGATATCTCCCGGCGAGAAACATGGGAGTGATGGTCATTTCAACAAGTAAAGGATTGATGAGTCACGCAGAGGCGCAGGAAAAAGGAATCGGCGGCGTATTAATCTCATATTTTTATTAAAATGCATAAAGAAATTTATCAAAAGATAGAAATTCCTGAAGGCGTTGAAGCAGAAATAGATGGAACTATCCTGAAAGTTAAGGGGCCTGAAGGAGAAGTTAAAAAAGATTTTAATGTATCGCGCCTTGATTTTAAAAAAGAAGAAAATCAGATAGTTATTGGACACAAAAAAGCGACAAAGAAAGAAAAGAAGTTGATGAACACAATTTCTGCGCACATAAAAAATATGATTAAAGGCGTCCAGAAAAAATTTGAATATGAGCTTAAAATCTGTTACAGCCATTTTCCAATAACAGTTGAATCAAAAGACAAAGAGATTTTGGTTAAAAATTTCCTTGGAGAAAAAGAGCCGAGGAAAATGAAAATTCCTGAAGGCGTGGATGTTGAAGTTTCCAAAGAAAACATAAAAGTGAGTTCTCCTGACAAAGAGCTTGCAGGACAGATTGCTGCAAATTTCGAGAAGCTCACACGAATAAGAAATAAAGACACGAGAATATTTCAGGATGGTTTGTATATAATAAATAAAGCAGGAAAGGAAATTTAAATGACTAAGAAAAAATTTTTGAGAAGAGTTTGGAGAAGACATTCAAAACTTGGAAAGAGGAGAAAAAAGAAGCAGGTCTGGAGAAAACCGAAAGGAAGAGATAATAAAATGAGGGAGAAAAGAAAAGGTTATCCTGCTGTAGTCAAAATTGGCTATAAAAAATCTGGAAGAGAAGAGAATTTTTTTGTAGTAAGAAATCTCAAAGACTTAAGCAAAGCGAAAAAAATCTCGGAAAAAAAGACTATCCTCTTAGGAAAAGTCGGGAAAAAGAAAAAAATTGAAATTCTAAAAAAAGCCAGAGAGGAAAAAATTCCAATCCAGAATGTCAATATCAAAAAATTCCTGAGAAAAACCAATAAAAAGAAGGAGCAAAAAAAATGAATCTAAGAAAAAAGAAGGAACTCGCAGAGAGAACGTTTAAAGTTGGGAAAAATAGAATCGCCTTTTTGAAATCAGGACTTGAAGACATCAAAGATGCGATTACAAAACAGGACATGAGAGATTTGCAAAAAACGGGCGTGATAATCATTAAAGGAAAGAAAGGAAGAAGAAAAGTCAGAAAAAAAAGGAAGAGAACTGCAGGAAATGTCAGGAAAAGACCAAAAAAAAGAAAACAGCAATATGTAAAAATTACAAGAAAACTGAGAGCATATGTTTCAGAACTTAAAAAACAAGGTAAGATTTCGGATGAAGAGGCAAAAGAGTTGAAGAAAAAAATAAGAAATAAAGATTTCAGAAGCAAAGCCCATCTTAAAGAGCATATTGGAGGAATTGAAAAATGAGAAAGAGAAGAAGAGAAAACAGGACAGATTACAAGAAAAGGATGAATCTTCTTAAGAGCGGTTCCCCGAGAATTGTGTTCAGAAAGACAAATAAGTATGTTGTCGCGCAATATGTTGTAAGCGAAGAGGCACAAGACAGGATTAAGTACGGAATAACTTCGAAAGATTTACTCAAACACGGTTGGCCGAAAGAGTTCGAAGGAAGTTTGAAATCCCTGCCTGCGTCATATCTCACAGGGCTTTTATTTGGGAAAAGAATAGAAAAAAATCAGAATATTATAGTTGATATAGGACTTGCTAGAAAAATTCATAAAAGCAAATTTTTTGCATTTTTGAAGGGTCTTAAAGATGCAGGAATAAAAATTAAATGTGAAGACAGATTTTTTCCTGAAGAAAACAAAATAAAAGGCAAGCATCTCAAAAAAGATTTTTCAGGAAACTTTGAAAAAATTAAATCAAACATAAAAAATGGCTGAAAAAACAGATACAAAAAAACTGGAATCCGCAAAAGAAAGTTACAAGGCTCCGGTAGCAGAAGTTGCAGAAGAAGCCAGAGAAGAAAAAGGGAGTGTAAACAAGAAAATCTTAAAAGAAAAAATTAAAGAGAAATTGGAAAACGAGAAGCAAGAGGAAAAAGAAGATTTTGAGGCATTGAAAAAAACTGCAGAAGCGCACAAAACTCTTTCAGAAGAAG
>CAYUGD010000036.1:0-3489 GCA_964444275.1 Candidatus Woesearchaeota archaeon | reverse complement strand
ATTTCTTTTCTAAGATTGTTTAATTTTTCCATTTTATCTTCACAAACAAAATCTCGCCTTTCTTTACCTTCTCCGCGCTAAACTGCTTTTTAATTTTTTCAGCAGATTCAGGAATAAAAGGCCAAAGCAGTTCTGCAATCTTCAAAATAGATTCTTTTAATTCATAAAGAGATTTCTTATCGCCAGTTTCCCAGATTTTCCTGTCTTGGATATATTTGTTACAATGGTCAATAAAAGCGAAAATTGTCTCTAATGCTCTATCAAACTCAAAATCTTCAAAACTCTTATTCACTTTCTTTAAATTTAATTTTTTCAGCAATTTATTTTCACATTTTTTAGAACCATTCTTCTCAATCAAACCCGCAACCCGTGAAACCAAATTTCCCAATTTATTCGCCAGCTCGTTATTGTGCCTTTCAATCAAAATCTTTTCTGAGTAATCTGAATCATCAAAAACAGAGCATCTCAAAAGAGAGTAACGAACCGAGTCAGAGCCATATTTTTTAACTAATTCAATCGGGTCAATCACATTCCCTAGACTCTTGCTGATTTTCTTCCCTTTAATATTCAAATAACCGTGGACAAGAAGTTTCTTCGGCAGTTCAATTCCAGCAGACATCAACATTGCAGGCCAAATCACAGAATGAAACCAGTTAATTCCTTTTCCAATGACATGAACATCAGCAGGCCAGTTCCCGTTCGCGCCGGAATAATAATTAAGCAAGGCGTCAAACCAGACATAAATCTTGAATTTTTTGTCAACAGGAGTGTCAATCCCCCAATCCAAATTTGTCCGCGCCACACACAAGTCCCTCAACTCTTCATTCTTTAGACGAGCCAAAATTTCATTCTTCCTCTCTTTAGGGAAAATATAATTCTCAACAAACTTAATCAATTTATTTTTATATTTGCTCAATTTAAAAAAATAAGAATCCTCGGAAATCAGTTCAGGTTCTTTATTATGTTCTGGGCATTTTCCGTCGACAAGGTCCTTCTCAGTCAAAAAAGCCTCGCAACCCTTGCAATACAGCCCCTCATATTTTCCCTTGTAAATTTCGCCCCTGTCAAAAACTTTCTTGAAAATCGCCTGAGAAATTTTTTTGTGTTCTCTTTCTGTCGTCCTGATAAATCTATCATAAGAAATGTTTAGCTTCTCGCAAAGCTTGATAAAAAGTTTTGAATTCTCATCCACAAATTTTTGAGTGTCAACTCCTTTCTCCTCTGCTGCTTGGGCGTTCTTCTGGGCGTTTTCATCTGTTCCGGTCAAAAACCACGTCGGCTCATTCTTCAATTTTTTCCAGCGAACAAGAACATCAGCCAGAACTTTCTCAAACGCATGTCCAATATGCGGCGCTGCGTTCACATAATCAATCGCTGTCGTAACATAAAATTTCTTCTTTTTTCTCGCCATATTTTCTTTACAAGAAGTAAATATAAAAACTTAACTAACTTCAGAAAAAATTGCGCGCAGCTTTAGTTTAGTGGCAGAACGTGAGCTTCCCAAGCTCGAGACGCGGGTTCAATTCCCGCAAGCTGCATTTTTTAGATTTAGTTTCCTCTTAGAACCATATGTAACTTTAAAATAGTAAAATTTAAAAGTAATCGTATCTCCTAATTTCTATGGTTGAGAATATTTTCTATAACAAAAAAAGAGTATGGTTTGAATATTTTTTATTTAAAGAGAAATCTTGGTCCAGGAATTTTAATATCTTTTTCCACTTACTAAAAAATCTTCAAGAAACTCCTAAGTTACTTAATCAAAAAGGAGTTATTTAGAATAATCTTAAATTAAAATGTTAGGCCCATATACAGCAAATAAAGATAGAACGATTTCTTATAAAGGAAACAAATTGTTTAAACCTGTTGAAAATGTCAATTCTATAAAAGTTCCATTAGAAGAATTTGAAAACAGAGTCTACCAATTTGATTCTGATGAAATGTGGAAGCACATCGCTAGAATAAACCATCAAATAAATCTATCGACTAATTTATATTTCGAGGAAAATGGGGCTTTTTTCACAAAATTGCCTTTAACAACAAGAATGATTTCTTCTCCAGGAGCAGTTTATGGAAAAGAAGCTATTAATTATACAACTGATACTTGCCCAGTAACACTGAAATGGTTTGATCTGCCAAATGAAGCTTTTCTTTCCGAATCATCACAAATTTATTTAGAATTAGCTTTAATGCAAAAAGAAATTAAAAAGGTTTATTCAATTTATAATTCATTCAGAAAAGAAAAAGCAGACGCAACACATTTATCAGAATTTCACCATATAGAATTTGAAGGAAAAATTAATCAAGAAGAAAATGAAAAAATCGCTCTTGGTCTAATAAAGAGAATAATCTCTGATTTGTTAGAAAAGAATAAAGAAGATTTATCTTATTTTTTAACAGAAAATAAATTAAAAGAATTGAAAACTTTTACTGAAAATATTTTTAATACACCAAAAATAACTTTTAGAGAAGCTCTGGATTTATTGTATAAAGAAACAGGAGATGAAAAGTATAACGAATTTACTTTGAAAAATTTTGGAGGGTGGGAAGAAGTAAAAATTACTGAGATTTTAGGAAGGATGGTAATTATTAAAGAATTTCCTTTATTAGAAGTTCCATTTTATCATGCTATTGTTGATAATAAAAAACCTAAAGTAGCTAACAATGCTGATTTTATTTGGCCATGTTATAAAGAAATTCTTGGGAGCGGACACAGAGTTAGATCTGAAAAAGAATTAGATGAAAAAGCAAAAATATTCAATTTGCCGAGAAAAGATTATGAACCTTATATGCAAACGAGAAGATTAAAAAATTACGAAGAAACTTCTGGATTTGGATTGGGTTGGGAAAGGTTTCTTCAGGGATTATTAGAAATGCCTTTTATATGGAGTGCTACTCAGTTTCCAAGAGTTGATGGAAGTTTAAAGCCTTAAAAAATTAATCCAAGATTATACAAATACTAAAAAATGAAAAACCTTAAGCCTGAAGATATTATGAGAATGAACTATAATGAGATGATCGGGATTGTAAAAGAGACAAATCGTCCTCCTGGCGGGAAGGATAGCATATTTAAGATAATTAATAGACTCCACATCTCTAAAAAATCTAGAATCTTGGAGATAGGAACGAGCACAGGATTTACAGCAATAGAAATTAGTAGGTTAGTCAAATGTGAAATAACTGCGGTAGATATAAATGAAGAAAGTTTAAATGAAGCAAAAGAAAGAGCTATTAGTCAAGGATACAATAACATAAAATTTGTTAAAGCAGATGTAAATTTCCTCCCCTTTGATGAGGAAGTTTTTGATATTGTTGTTGTGGGAAATGTTTTCTCTTTAATGAAGGATAAAAAGAAAGCCTTAAATGAATGTATAAGGGTTTCTAAAAAAGATGGTTTTATTATTGCTATCCCTCTTTATTACATAAAAGAACCTCCACAAGAAATTGTAAAGAAAGTTTCAAATGCTGTTAAAATTAATATTAATCCTATGT
>CAYUGD010000035.1:0-3599 GCA_964444275.1 Candidatus Woesearchaeota archaeon | reverse complement strand
GCACTATTAGACCAGAATTTATGGAAGTATTAGATAACAGAGAATTGGATATGAGGGAAAAAAGAGAAAATTTAATTAAAGAGAAAAATGAATTAGAATCTAAATTAACTTTATTAACAAACTAAATGCGAGTCAAAATACTTACAGAAGGCGGAGAAATGAAACCAGGTCCTGCGTTGAGTCAGAAGCTTGGACCAGCAGGAGTTCCGTTAAATAAAGTTATCCAGGAAGTTAACGACGCCACAAAAGAATTTAAAGGAATGAAGGTCCCGGTCGAGCTTGACATAAATCTTTCCACAAAAGAGTTTGATGTTAAAGTTTTCTCGCCGCCTGTTTCAGAACTTCTCAAAAAAGAAATTGGTCTTGAAAAGGGCTCTTCAGAGCAGGGGAAAATCAAGGTAGCGAACGCGTCTATAGAACAAATAATCTCTGTAGCAAAAACAAAATTCCCGGATTTGTTAAGCAAGAATTTGAAAGCAGCTGTTAAAACTATCCTCGGTAGCTGTGTGAGTTTGGGGGTTCTGGTCGAGAATAAAAATCCTAAAGAAGTGATTTCTGAAATTGAGAAAGGAAAATATGATTCTGAAATTTCACAAGAAAAAACGAAGACATCTGAAGAAAAAAAGAAAAAACTTGGAGAGTTCTTTGAAGAGATAAAAGCACAGCAGGAAAAGATTTTGAAACTTGAGGAAGAAGCTGCGAAAGCTGCTGAAGCTGAAAAAGCCGCTGCAGAAGAAGAACCGGAGGAAGGTGCGGGCGAAGACGAAGAGAAGGAAGAAACAGAAGAGAAAACAAAAGAACCCAAAGAAAAGAAATAATTTTTCTAAATCTACACAAACTTTATTAATGTTCTAAAATCTTAATCTTATAGGGGTTGTAGTATAACTTGGCCAGTATTCCAGGTTTGGGTCAGACTATTAAATGTCTGCAAATCACCTGGCGATCTGGGTTCAAATCCCAGCAACCCCATTTTGTTACTTTTTTTAAATAACAACAATTAGAAAAGTTTAAATAGTTCTGCCCGCTAAAATAATTATGGAAGTCATGGAGAAACAAATATTAATCCCAGAGAAATTTTCATCTCTGAAAGCTAGAGTTTTAGATAAAGAAGATAGAGATTTTTACCAGGAAGTTGAAAAAGGAACCGCTAAAGAATTTGGGAAAAAGAGTCGTGCGTACAAAACAATCATGAACGGGATTGATGTAAAAAACGTAAGAGGTTCTAATTTTTTTTGGCTTACTAATCTGAAATCATACCTCCCGAAAAATAAGAGGGCGCTCTCCCTGGGAGATATGGAATTCATAAATGGCGAGAACGAGGAATTTTTCAATGGTTTTTCTGCAGGCGTTCCTGAACTTATTTTGAGAACCGAAAAGACTTTGTATCCCCAAAACGAATATCTTCTTGAAGATTTTGTTAATCGAATTAATTGTGTTAAATGGGAAAAATATGACTTTAACTCAGATCGCCCTTTGAGAATTTCTGATTTGGAATTAATCAAAGACGAGAGCTCTGAAAATGAATACGGTTTACTTCTAAAAATTGGAGATAAAACTAAGATAAACTTCGACGAAAGATTCGCACATAAAAATTATGGAAAAAATATTAAATTTGGCCAAAAAAATAAAAGGTTCTGGACAGGAAAAAATGGCCTGTCAACTATTTATCTGGGTATTGACAGTTATCTCATTGACCCTGAAAATGCAAAATCCAGGGATATGAATGGTTCTCTTTACTCCTGTGACGGCGCTCTTGACGGTCGTTCACACGCTAACTGGACGCGTAGAGTAGTCTTAGTAGAGAACAACGATTTTCCTAACATGAGAAACCATAAGAAGAAAAGTAATTCCTTTAAGGAATTATGCAAAAGAGGGGGTTATTTAATTTAACTGAGTCTGTAGAGAATTATTTCTTATGCGCTTTTTGAAACAGAACAATTTAAAAACTGGTTTTCTAAATAATTATATAGGAGAAAATGACAACAAAATCCAAGAAATCAAAATCAGCCGGGAGATTTGGAGCCAGATACGGGAAAAAAGCAAGAGCTGATATAGTTTCAATTGAGGAAAAGCAGAGAAAAAAGCAGAGATGTCCTTTCTGCGGAAAGCTGGGTGCAAAAAGAATTTCGAAAGGAATCTGGCAGTGCAAAAAATGCAACAAAAAATTCGCAGCAGAAGCTTATTATTTAAAACAAAATAAATAAAAACAAAATGCCGACATATAAATGTTTCAAGTGCGGAAGGAAAATTAAAAGCAAAAACCTTGACAAGAGATTTGTTTGTCCTTATTGCGGATCCAAGATTTTTTACAAGCCACGAACGCGCGTTAAGAAAATAAAGGCAGAATAAGGCGACTTTTATTTTTAAAATGAGTGAAGAAAAGAAAAAACAACCAAACAAAATCCAGCAGGCGCAGATTCTTGAACAGAGCTTGCAAAATATTATCCTCCAGAAGCAGTTGTTTCAAATGGAACTTTCAGAAACGCAGGCAGCGGAGAAAGAGATAGAAGGTTCAAAAGAGATTTTTAAAATTGTTGGCCAGCTGATGATAAAAACAGACAAAAAGAACACAAAAGAAAACCTGGCAAACAAGAAAAAACTTCTGGGTCTTAGGATTAAGTCGTTAAACGAACAGGAAAAATCTCTGACTGAAAGACTCGAATCATTGAAAAAATAATTTCTTAAGTTTTTTATAACTATTTATTATTTTGATTTTGTTGGCCCGCGACGAGCCACGACGGAAATGTATGTGAAATAGTTACGAAATCTTTATAAATCTCAGCTTGCTAAAATTATTATGGTTTTTGATAAAATAAAAAAAGTATTCTCAGAAAGAGGGCCTGAAGATGAATTTGACGAGGAGTATCTTGAGATAGACCTCGGCCAGGAGAAAAAAGAGCACAAAATTCTTATCAAGCTTTTTGTTTTGAAAGACTACGACGATGTTACCGCAATCCTGAATGCGTTAAGAGAGGGCTACACAATCGCAGTTATTGATATAAAGACCCTGAGAAAGAAAGATTCTATTGAGTTGAAAAGAGCTGTTTCCAAAATAAAAAAAACAGTTGATGCTTTGGAAGGAAATATTGCAGGATTCGGAGAAAACATTGTTATCGCAACACCTTCTTTTGCCAAGATTCACAAAGAAGAGTTAAAGAAAGAAGGAAAAAAGAACAAGTTTGAGTAATTTTTGTTCTACGCTATTATTATATACTAATTAGTTATTCTTCTCAAATTTTGGAAATAGAGAAAACGGTTTTCAGAGCAACCACAATTGTCGCAGGGACGAATAAGGCCAGAAGAGCTCCGAACACAGACGAAACAGCGTCACCAACTCCGATTCCTATGATACTCCCGCGAACACCTTCCATTCCGAACCTGCTGATAACGACCAGAGCGGTCCCTACCCATAAGAATGTCTGGGAGTCCTTGCCCGGCGGGACATGGACAAAACCAATAACCAATCCAAGAATAACTAAGATACCATAAATTTGAGCACTAAATCTCGTAACTACGGGAATTGACAAAATCGTCGTCGACAAGCCGATTAAAACAGCGAGGATAACTCCTATAAGAAACGCCCACGCACCGACAGAATT
>CAYUGD010000034.1:0-4063 GCA_964444275.1 Candidatus Woesearchaeota archaeon | reverse complement strand
AAAAATATTATACAAAAACAACTATAAGATAATTGCTGTAAGTGATAGTAAAGGGGGAATTTATAAAAAAGACGGGATAAATATTGAAAAATTAATTGAAAATAAAAGTCAAACAGGAAGTGTTTCGGGTTTTGAAAATTCTGAAAAAATTTCCAATAAAGAGATTCTTGAATTAGAATCAGATTTTTTGGTTTTAGCCGCCCTTGAAAACCAAATAACAAAAGAAAACGCAGATAAAATAAAAGCTAAAAACATTTTGGAATTGGCAAATGGTCCTATAACTTTTGAAGCAGATGAAATTCTGTTTAACAAAGGAATTAATATTTTACCAGATATTTTATCAAATGCAGGGGGTGTTGTTGCAAGTTATTGTGAATGGAGTCAAAACAAATCAGGAGGAATTTTCGAAGAAGATTACTTAAAAAAAATTTTTGAATCAAGAATGAAAAATGCTTTTGAAAAAGTTTATGAACTAAAAAATCGAAGAGGTATTAGTTTCAGAGATGCCTGTTACATTTTAGCAATAAAGAATATTTTAAACGCCGAAAAAGCAAGAAGTTTATAAGATGAACAAACAAAAAGAAATGGAATTACTGACTAAAGAAATTCAAAATTGTAAAAAGTGTGATTTGCATCAAACAAGAAAAAATCCCGTGGTTGGAGAGGGTTCTCTGAATGCAAAAGTAATGTTTGTCGGCGAGGCGCCAGGATTTAACGAAGACAAGCAAGGAAAACCATTTGTGGGGCGGGCTGGAAAAATTCTTGACGAACTTTTAGAATCCGTTAATCTAAAAAGAGAAGAAGTTTATATTGCAAATATTCTTAAATGCCGTCCGCCGAACAATCGAAATCCGACTCAGGAAGAAATAAAATCCTGCGCTCCCTATTTGAATAGACAGATTGAAATAATAAGACCAAAAATAATCTGTTGCCTGGGAAATTTTGCAACTGATTTCATAATGAAAAAATTCGGTTTGAAAGATAAAGTTCAGGGCATAAGTAAAATTCACGGAGAGAAATTTAACGTCTCAACTTTGAATGGTGTAATAAAAATTATTCCTTTATATCATCCTGCTGTTGCGACCTATAATTCTAACATGCTGGGGACACTCAAAAAAGATTTTAAAAAAATAAAAACCAATTTAAATAATTTGACCAAATAAAATGAACGAAAAACCAGAAAGAAAAAACAAACTTTTTCAGCTGTGGTTAATTATAGGACTTATCGCGGGTTTCGCGGCAGTTTTGTTTTTTTCCATAACCTACCTAAATGAAAAAGTTTTATGTGATGCGAACTGCCGGGAGCAAAACAAAGTCTCGCTAATTCTGATTCTATTATCTCTTTTTGGAATGTTTATCGGAAGTCTGACATATTATTTTATTTCTGAAAAATACGAAAAAAAGATAACAAGAATCCATAAAGACGTAAACCTTACCCTGAATTTTTTGGAAAATGAAGAGAAGTCGATTGTAAACTCTATTTTAAATCATGAAGGGAGAATCACTCAATCAGCGATAGCAAAAAGCACAGGATTATCGAGGGTTAAGATATTCAGGACTTTGAAAAAATTAGAGAACAAAGGGATTATAACAAAAAAGCCGCACGGAATGACCAATGTCGTTGAATTGGAAGACGGGCTAAAAAAGGTCCTGGTTGAATAATCATAAAAACAGAAATCTGATATTTTCACGTGTTTCAAAATCTGAAACAAACTTATATAAACCATTTCATCAAAAGTAATATATGAAAACAGAGAATAAATTCTTGATCTTCGGAGTAATCTTATTTTTATTTGTAATACTAAATGCAAACGGGATTTTAGCGCAGGAATCCGGCGAACAAATCTGCGCTGTTTACATCACCGGAATTGGATGCCCAAATTGTGCTATTACAGACCCCGCCCTGTTGTCTGAATACACTTCTGAATACCCAAATCTGATTGTGTTTGAATATGAAATTTATGATTTAAGGGCGAGCAACAAGGGTGTGGCAAACCAATATTTTGAGTCTTACATTCCAGACACAACGCCAGGAGTTCCGTTTGTAATTTTTAATAAAAACCTGTTTGGCTTAGGAAGGTTTCAGGTTTTGGATTCTAAAGAAATAATTGAAAATTTAAATTCAAACGATTTTCCGGCGCCTGATGGAACTCCTGTCAGTTTTGAAAATTTAGATTTAACAAGTTTGCCCGGCAAGGTAAAAATCTGGACAAAAGACCGGGTTTTGATTTCCGGAGAAAATGGCGATAATGAAATTTTAAAAAATATTTTGACAACTGAAAATGTTTCTTCTTTTTTAGAGGACTTTGATTTTGAAGAGACAGGGCTAGAGCCGGTTTTGATTTCCGGCGGACAAGTTGAATTTAAGAATGCTGTAAAAATAGGTGACTGGACTTTACAATGGGATGAGAAATCAGACACAGATACTGGAATAAATCACGTAACCGAACCTTCCTGGAAATCACATTGGATTTTCATTTTTTTGATTTTGTTGATAATTTCTTTTTTTGTTTACAAACTTAAGAGCACAAAAAAGTGCGTGCGCATCTGTCTGACTGACAAGCAGAAGAATTACTTAATCGTAGGCGGCTCTTTATTGTTCTTGATTGGTTTTTTCATTTTTGCCAGGAATGTTTCTCCGGAATATTTAGAAGAGTTAGGTTATAGTCTTCCCCTGCCTTTGTTCACTTTTTTTATTGCTTTGGTCGACGGGTTTAATCCTTGCAATTTGTTCGTGCTTACGGTGTTGCTCGGCCTGCTTGTCTCTGCCTCACATTCAAGAAAAAAAATTTATGCTATCGGATATACTTTCATTTTTGTGGTGTTTGTGATTTATTTTCTGTTTATGGCTGCCTGGCTGAACATTTTCAAATATTTGGGTTTTGTTACATCTCTGAGAATCGGGATTGCGCTGATTGCGTTGACTGCGGGCGCGATTAATTGCAAGGAATTATTTGCATTCAGAAAAGGAGTGACGCTGATGATACAGGAACAGCACAAAGGTCCTTTATTGAGAAGATTAAAAAGAATGAAAGAGATAATTGTCAATGGTTCTATGCCGACCTTGATTTTAGCGTCTGTCAGTCTGGCTGCTTTTGCGTCGCTGGTGGAACTCCCCTGCACAGCCGGCTTTCCGATTATTTACACAGGAATATTAACAGGAAAAATGTTGGCAAATAGTTTTTCTTATTATGCTTATTTGCTTTTCTACAATTTAATTTATGTGGTCCCGCTCCTTGTGATAATCACCCTTTTCGGATTCACTTTCAAAGGCAGGAAAATCACCAAAAGTCAAATGCAGGTAATAAAATTCATCGGCGGTCTGATAATGATTCTGCTCGGGCTGATTCTGTTGATTAATCCTGGATTAATTGGAATTGGTTTTGGATAACACATTTTATAAATTTGTGAATCCTCCTTTCTTAATAAAATGGGTCGGGAAAAATGAAACAGCGTGTTTTAGAGGAACTATACCAAAAAGGTAGGTCCGGGAATTATGTTTGTGTTCGCGGGATAGTCCTTGAGAAAAGAGGTGATCTTATTGTTCCTGTTGGGGAATTATATAAAAACCACCACTATAGAATAAACAAAAATCTTTCTACTGTCATAAGATATAAGAGAGGAAATCTTGAGATAATATCTAACCAAGCACTCCCTAAGGAACCAGCATCCATTATTGGAGCTTATATAAATGATGCAATAACAAAAAGGGAACTCCTAGAAGACTTTTTTAAAGGTTAATCAATTAAAGAATTATTTCACGGAAACAATCTTATCTCTTCCAGATTTTTTTGCCTGGTAAAGTGCTTTGTCTGCTCTTTTCTTGAATCTTTTTTTTGTGTCTCTTTTTTTGAACTCAGTTAATCCACCAGAGATGGTTACCTTATATTTTTTTAAGGTCTTGTCTGATTTTATTGATTTTCTCAGCCGTTGGGCCAGTTTCTTCGCTTTTGCCAGGGTTGTTCCCGGGAGAAGTATAAAGAACTCTTCTCCGCCGAACCGCGCAGCAATATCTGATTTTCTGATTTGTTTTTTTATGACGTCTGCCAATTTTTTGAGGAGT
>CAYUGD010000033.1:1436-4138 GCA_964444275.1 Candidatus Woesearchaeota archaeon | reverse complement strand
CTTTTCACATAATCAATAACTTTTTGCTTGTCTCTTAAAACAAAGAAAAGTGTGAAAAAGACCACCAAAAGATGAATCATTATTATAGGAAAATCAAGGATTATTTTGGCAAAATAACCAACTATGTTATTCGCAATTTTTGAGGTGAAAGAAGAGGCGATGCCGCCGACATCGGTAGCGAACTGTTCTGAGGCAAAGAGAGAAGGAAAAACTGATTTCAAAATTGATGTAAAATCTATCTTGAGAGTTATCTGATAAATTTCATAAGCCTGGTTCACAAGAATCGGGGCAAAAAACCAGATAGGGATTATAATAATCGCAAGAAGGAAGAGAATTATGATCAGCGCCGAGATGTTCCTTGACTTTGTATGTTTGTAAAACCAGTCATAGACAGGAGCAAAAATGAATGTAAGAATAAGGGCGAGAACTATCGAAATCATAATCGGCTTTATTATAAAAAAGGTCAGGACTAACAAAAAGGCGATAATAATCATAAAAAAAGCTTTTCTCTGATAATCTGAACTTACCATTTTACATCTTTTTTAATTCAGAGAAATTTATAAAGCTTGTTATCCCGCATCAAGTTTCCTAGGGAATTCTGGCGGAAAATTTATAAGCGAAAATTCACAAATAAAAGTATGAATTTTATAAAAAAAATCTTTCAGGGGGAGCCAGATTCTCTTGCCCATCTGCAGTTCCAAAAATTCAGCAGAGGAGAATTTCGTAACAGGGCTCTAATCAAAGCCAGAAAAACAAAAGACAAATACACTATTTCAACAACGCCCGAATTTGCGAACGAGTTGGTGAGATTTTGCGCGGAAAAACTCGGTGATGAAAAAACACAGGTCAAGGGAGCTATTGTTTCGACGAGCGACCTTAAAGAGGAAATTGAATTCAAAGATATAAAGCAGTTTCAGGGAGTCAAGAGATATATCATAGACAGAGAGATGGCGGGGAACGAGATTATTGATTTGTTAGAAAAGTTTCCGAAAGCGTTTTTTGCGCTCAGTTTTTCCTCAGGCGACACCTCACTGAAAATAAAGCCTAAAGCGCCGAAATCAGGCAAGCCGAAGACAAAAAATAAAAAACCAACGCCCAATTTTTGTAAAATTGTTACACTGGACCGCGAATTGGGCGGGAGTTTTGTTTTTGAAAAGCCGGATTTTAAAAAAGCAGAGATAAGTCACACTTACATTATTAAAGAAATTGAAATTCCGGGGGAACTGAAAAAAACAGGCGATTTCGCAAAAATCAGGGAAGAAGCAAAAAGGAAAGGCACGATCATAAGAGAAGCAGAAATTGACGGCGAGAAAACAAAGAGAGAAAAGGAATTTGTGGCCTAACAATCCCCCGCCCCGCAACGCTTTTAAACCCTCTTTTTCTTGATATTATACATTCCAGGAGTATTAATTACTCAATAAAATGCTATCCGCTAAAATAAGAAATGCCTACAAGGAGAACACCAAGGAAAGGAAGTTTGCAGTACTGGCCGAGAAAAAGAGTCAGTAAATTTTTACCTAGAGTGAACTGGGATGCTATTTCTGCGCCCGAGGGTAAAGGGCTTAAGGGATTCATATGTTACAAAACAGGCATGGCTTCTGCGTTCGTCAAAGACAACACGCCGGATTCTATGACAAAAGGAAAAAAGATTTCTGTTCCTGCGACAATAATCGAATGCCCGCCGCTGAAGATTTTCTCTGTCAGATTCTACAAAAATAAAAAGGTTGTCAAGGAAATTCTTGCTGAAAACCTTGATAAAGAATTAAAAAGAAAAATAAAGCTACCAAAAAAGAAACCAGAAAAGATCAATAAGATTAAAACCGAGGATTTTGATAATATTAGAATTTTAGGTTATTCTGTCGTGAAAAAGACCGAGATAAAGAAAACTCCTGACTTAACTGAGATTGGTCTGGCTGGGAGCAAGGAGGAAAAACTTAATTTTGTTAAAGAAAATCTTGGAAAAGAAATTTCTGTTTCAGATGTTTTCAAGAAAAGTGATTTGGTTGATTTCCGAGGGCTGACAAAAGGCAAGGGACTTCAGGGACCTGTAAAAAGATTTGGGATATCGTTAAGGCAACACAAGTCTGAAAAAGGAGTAAGAAAACCTGGCTCTATAGCTCCGTGGCATCCTGCGAGAGTTACTTTCAGAGCTCCGATGGCCGGTCAGCTCGGAATGTTCACGCGGACAAGTTATAACAGCAAAATAATTGAGATTGGAAAACCAGAAGAATGGAAGGACAAATTGAACAAACTAAACTATGGAAATATAAAAACAGAGTTTATTATTGTTTGTGGTTCTGTTCAGGGTCCTTCTAAAAGACAACTTATAATTACATCACCATTAAGAAAAACTAAAAAGCAGGATAAAAAATCCTACGAACTTATTGAATTAAGATGAAAGCAAAAATATTAGATATAAATGGAAAGAAAAAAGCAAGCATTGAGTTGCCGAAAGTTTTTTCTGTTCCTGTCAGAGAAGATATTTTTGCGAAAGTTCTTGAGGCGAAAAAAACGAGACAGCCATACGGACCTTCGCCAATGGCAGGGAAACAACATTCTGCTGCAGGAAAAATAGTTCACAGAAGACATGTCTGGAGAAGCGGTTATGGTCGGGGGCAGTCAAGGATTCCAAGAAAAATATTTTCTCAAAAGGGCTCGTCATTTAACTGGGCTGGCGCAGAAATTCCTTCCGCAAGAGGAGG
>CAYUGD010000033.1:0-1426 GCA_964444275.1 Candidatus Woesearchaeota archaeon | reverse complement strand
ACCAAAATCTCTGTTTATGGTTAACACAAAAAAGATAAATAAAAAAGAAACGAAAATTGCCTTGGCGTCTGCGTTCAGCGCGACAACAAACAAAAAATATCTTCTTTCAAAATATCAGAGTCTAAAAGAAAAAGACATAAAAGAAATCCCGGAGCTTCCTTTAATTGTTGAATCCAAGCTGGCTTCAATAAAATCTACCAAAGAGCTGGAATCAAGTTTGAAAAAAATTCTTGGAAATGATATTTTTAAAATCGTATCTAGAAAGAAAAAGAAGAGAAGTGGAAGAGGTAAATTAAGAGGGAGAAAATATAAAACTAATGCAGGACTTCTTCTGGTTGTCGGAAAAAAAGAAAAATTAAAGACAAATTTTGTTGATGTAAGAAATGTGAAAAATTTAAACATTATGGATTTAGGAGGCGGCGGTCTGGGCAGACTTGTTATTTATACTGAACAAGCAATTAAAGAACTGGGAGAAAAAACAAAATGATAGTATTGGATATTGAATCAAGTGGATTAGACACAGGAAAATGTGGAATCTGGCAAATAGGTGCAATAGAGTTAGAAAATCCAGAGAATAAATTTTTAGAAGAAGCAAAAATAGATGAAGAAGATATTGTTAAACCAGATTCTATACTGGTAACAGGAAAAACAGAAGAAGAGATGAGAGATAAAAATAAACAATCGCAAAAACAACTTATATTAAATTTTTTTGAATGGGTAAAAACTTGTAAGAATAGATTAATAATTGGTCAGAATATTGGATGGGATTTAACTTTTATTCAAAATAAATGTCTAAAATATGGAATTCAGGATATTCTTCGAAAAACAAGCGGATTCAAAGGGTTAGATACCTATTCAATTGCTCAGCTTAAACATCTTGAGAAAAAAGGGAAATTTTCAATTAAGGGAGATGGAAGAGGGGATATGGGATTGCATAAGGTCTTGGAATTTTGTGGGATACCAGATAAAAGGGTAGTATTAGATGAAAAGAATAGGGTTGAAAAAGAAGGAACCCCCCATAATGCTTTAGAAGATTGTAAATTAACAGGAGAATGTTATTCCAGGTTGATTTTAGGAAAGAACCTTTTTCCAGAATATTCTAAATTTAAAATTCCTGGGTATTTGAAAAAATGAGACTGAAACCGATGACCACCGAAAAAGCAGTTTTAATGATTGAGAGAGAAAATGTTTTGACGTTTCAGGCAGACAGGAGGATGACAAAAAAAGAAATCCGGAAGGAAGTTGAAACCCTCTTTGATGTTAAAGTTGAAAAAATAAGAACGTTAATTAAAAACAACAAGAAACATGCTTATGTCAGGCTTAAGAAAGAATTTCCAGCGCTTGATGTTGCAACTAAACTCGGGATAATGTAAATGGGAAAACGAATAATACAACAGGCACGAGGACACGGAAGCGGAACATACAG
>CAYUGD010000032.1:0-4316 GCA_964444275.1 Candidatus Woesearchaeota archaeon | reverse complement strand
TAAAAGCTTTGCGTTTTCGTCGGCATTTCGGATAACAAACTTTAAACGAACTCTGCTAAAATCAATTCTTTTAAGCCCTGAAAGGCTTGAATTTGATGTCAGTATTCAACTTTTTTGTTTTCATTATAAAGTTTTGGTGAATAAATTTAAATGGATTGTTGTGATGTTCATTATGCCTTCATTACCAATAGATTTGGATTCCAAAATTAAGAAAGAATGCGAGCGAAGAAGATTTTCACCAAGAACAACTAAAACATACCTTTATTGTGTTCATAGATTCTTAGGATGGTCTAAAAAAGATTTAAGATATATTTCAAAAAAAGATGTTCGAGAATTTTTAGAATATTTATCTGAAAAAAATCTTACAGGAAGCACAATGAATGTCTATCATATGGCTATCAGATTTCTCTTTGAAAATGTTCTTGAAAAAAGAATGTGGATTGATATAAAATATTCCAAGACACCACAAAAACTTCCATCTGTTTTAACTAAAAAAGAAATCAGAAAATTACTTAATGCAATTTCAAATTGGAAACACCGATTAATGATTGAATTTCTTTATAGTTCTGGATTAAGAGTTTCTGAATTGTTAAATATTAAAATAAAAGATTTAGAATTAAATAAAAATTATGGTTATGTCAGGAATGGAAAAGGCGGAAAAGACAGATTAATTGTTTTGTCAAAAATTGTTAAAGAGAAAATAAAAAATTTTATTGAAATTGAGAAATTAGACAAGGAAGATTATTTATTCAAAAGCAACAGAAGAAAAAAGTATCATGTGAGGAGTATTCAAAAAATTATAAAGAATGCTTCAAAAAAAGCAAAGATAAAAAATTGGAAAGAAATTCACCCCCACACATTGAGACATTCTTTTGCGACGCATTTAATTGAAAATGGTTATGATATCACAAATGTTCAGGCTCTTCTAGGACATAAATCTCTTGAAACAACTCTAGTTTACACACACATTGCCTCACCAAATCTTATAAATACTAAAAGCCCTTTAGATGATTTATAAAATGGCACTGATTGTTAAATCAAACATCAGAAAAGTTGTGAAAGAGCTTGACAAGGAGGACGCGGTTTCAAGCGTGGCGGACGAAGTTGGCACAGCTCTGGAAAGAAAAGTTGAGGAGATTTTGCAGGACGCAATAAAACGCGCAAAAGCCAACAAGCGAAGGACGCTGCAGGCGAGGGACTTGTGATTGACAAATTTAAAAATTAACTACAATTATAAGTACCAAGTAGAGAGATTTATAAAATGCCGAAAAACAAGGCGAAAGGAAGTAATATTGAAAGAGAACTCTATAAAAAATTTATCGAAAATGATTATAGGGCGGTAAGAGTTGCTGGAAGCGGGATGATGGAAAACACTGACTGCGACCTAATCGCCGGAAAAAAAAGAAAAGGAAAATACGCGATTGAAGTTAAATCTTCAAAAAAACCTTTCAAATATATCTCAAAAAAACAAATAAAAAATTTCCTGATTTTCTCAGACATGTTCGGGCTGAAACCTGTTGTTGCTTTAAGATTCTGGAGAGAAGACTGGATTTTCCTGCATCCAAGGTATCTTAGAGATTGCGGGAAAAATTTTGTAATAACCCTCGAAGACGCAAAAAAGAAAGGCAAGAAATTTCCAGAATTTTTTAAATAATTCAAAAAACTTAAAATTAATAGTTTCTTAATTTTTTTATGAAGAGGTTATTATTGATTTTAATTTTTGTAATTTTAATTTTGTCTGTTTCAGCAATTAGGATTAACGAAGTTGAGATGAATCCAAAAGATGATTGTTATGACTGTACAGAATGGGCAGAACTTTATTCTGAAACTAAGATTAATCTAAGTGGATACTGGATAGAGAATAGTAAATCACAAATTATTAATTTATCTGGAAGTGGAGAGAATTATATAAAAATTGATTTTGGGAAGCGATTCTTGACGAATTCGGGAGACAAATTAGTCCTAAAAAAAGAAGGACAAGTAATTGATAAGACAAAAATATTCAAAGACGATAAAAACAACGATAAGACTTGGCAATTCTGCGAGAAGGAATGGATATTTGACGAGCAGACAAAAGGAAAGGAAAATAAATGTGGAGATGAAAAAGAGAATGACGAAGAGGATAACGATGAGAGCGAAGAAAAAGAGGAGGACGATAGCGAGGAAGAGAGAGGGCAGGAATTCACAGAAGCAACAGGAAAAATCATTGAAAATCCTGAAAGCCAGGACGAAGAAGTAAAACCGATAGTTTTAAACCCGCAAAATATAAAAACTGGAATCGATTCTGAAGAAGAGAGCGAAAATTACGCAGTTTACAGCTTTATAGCTTTCTCTGTTTTGCTCGCTTTTTTATTTTGGGTAAAAAGGAAAAAATACAGAAATGAATTCACATAATCAGAACAAAGCAAACGAAGGAAAAATAAACGCCATATTAATAATGGATATTGTAGGCAGGCCGCCGGAGCATCTTGTTGAAACGTTGAAAAAAATCATGGAAGAAATGGAAAAAGAAAAAGGCGTCGCAGTCATTTCCAAAAAGATAAAAGAACCGACACTGATAAAAGGCCAGAAGAAATTTTACACGACTTTTGCAGAAATCGAGATTGAAATTGACGAGATTCTCGGGCTCGCGCTCTTGATGTTCAAGTACATGCCTGCACATGTTGAGATTATCTCGCCAGAAATACTAGCGCTTTCAAACAACAGCTTTAACGACATTTTAAACGAACTGGTCAGAAGGCTCCACGCATACGACGAGATCGCGAAAGTAATGAAAATAGAAAATCAGAAACTAATCGCGAGAATTAATGAAATTAAAAGTAGTCCAGAGAAAAAAACAAAGAGAAAACCTAAAAAGAAGACCAAGAGAAAGAAAAAGAGAAAAAAGAAAAATGCAAAATAAAGAAGAATATGTATTTGGTAGATTATTCAAGGAAAATTTAGACCTTAATAGAGAATTTTATTCAACAGGCAATTCTAACAGATTAAAGGGAAAAGTTGGAGGATTTATGGATAAATGTGTTAAAGAGAGTTATTATGTTTCTGATATACATCTAAGGCAGCGAATTAGAAATTTTATAAGTTCTTTACACGCTTTAGTATTCCCAGATGAACGTCCTAGATCTATTAATTTAGAACCTCCTAAAGGAGATAAATATACTTCTTCATGGGATAAGCCTCCTTTTATAGAATTAGCTCCTTTACCCAAGTATATAACAATTCCTAAAAGAATTTAAAAGATTATAAAATTAAAAGAGAAAAGAAGAAATAATCACCTTCTTCTCGCATTTCTTAATAAATTAACTTTTGGCCTGACTCTTCTATATCTCTTGAAAAACCAGAACAGAAAAAGCAGGACGAGAATAATTATGCCCCATCCGATGATTTTTCCTTTTCCGGATTTTTCTGGTTCGCTGCAGATTGGAGGAGCAAGACAGCAAACGCCGTCTTTAACTGGTTTTGTTTCGCCCATACATTTTTCTCCTTCTCCGCAGATTACTCCACCAAGTTGCTCGCAGGTTGTAACAATAACTTCTTCCTCTGAAGTTTCGTTTTCAGGAATAAAATCTTCAAGGAATTCAAGAGAAACAGAAAGTGTTGTGGTAAAAGTATCATTCCCAGAATCTGCTGTTGCCTCTATCCAGCCCAACACGTTTTTTTCCTCATTTTCTGATTTTACAGATATTTCAATTTTCTCGGCAGAATCTTTGCTTATATCGTCTATTTCTAAAGGCGAGACTTCTACATATTTTTCAATTGCCAACGAGACGGAGAGTGAAATATTCTCAACATCGCTGCCAGTGCTAAGAAGATAAACTATTCTTTTTGAATCAGAATTTGTGGACATTGAAACATTTATTTTCTGGGGTTCGAAATTAAAACTTAAATTTGATTCTTCGGGCTCTGGTTCTTCGGGCTCTTCGGGCTCTTCGGACTCAGCGAGGTCAAGAAAAACAGGCACGCTGTAAAAAGTATTTTCAGAACTAAAGTTGATGTTTTTCAAAGTTTTATAATCTGTGTTTATCTGGAAATTTATTTCTTTAATCTCACCGGACAGAATCTCAAGGGAGTTTTCCGGCGTGGTGAGTTCCTCCGGGGGATTAAGTGTGATAGTTATTTTTTCATCTCGGAGATTCTGGACTTCAAGAGAAAAATCCTCAGACGTGGAAACAAACCCCGGACTGACATAAAAATCAGCCATATTTCCAGTAATCGTGAAATTCTTCACGATATCCTCGTCGGTCATCTGCGAGCCTTTCATATATCTCACATCACGAATAACAACAGAATAATTCCCGGCCGATTTCTCTGTGAGA
>CAYUGD010000031.1:0-4373 GCA_964444275.1 Candidatus Woesearchaeota archaeon | reverse complement strand
GCTCGGCAGAATATTTGTTATACACTCGTCAAATTCCTGATGCCTTACAAAAACAGGAATCATTGAAATCGGAGCATTAAGAGAAATGTCCTGCAGATTTTTGTCCTGCAAAAGAACCTCGAGAAGCCCGAAACCAATCGTGTGCCTAACAAGAATCGTCGCAAGTTTGTTTATTTCAGAATAACTAATCTTAATTCTTTTGCTCTGCGCAAGGTCCTGTAAAAGGTCTTTCGAAATGTTGAAAAAAACCTGCCGCGTTCTTTCTGTATCTGTAAACTCTTCTGCTTTCGGCTGGTGCTCAATCAAAACGCCCCTCGCCAGATTCAACAACATATTATGGTCCTCGCTCAAGGAATGCTCAGGCGGCACAATGTGATACAAAAACTTAGAATCATTTTTTCTTTTCAAAATTGTCACAACAGAAACGTCATTTTTGTCTTCGTCACCGGAAATTTTATACTGGTCAACTATCTCCGCTTCTTCAGGGATATCTGAAATAAGTCTGGTAAAAGTAAAATTAGGTATGACATCTGGCTTGAAAAGTTTATTGTAAATTTCTCTGTCTCCTTTTCTGTAATCATCGAGATAAGGAAGGGCGTCCCTGACCAGACTCGTTTTGTTCATCATCTCGAGAATTTTTTCAAGAACACCAACATACGCAGACTGAGCAGACTTGTAAGACTCACCGAGTTTCTCAAGAAGTATTCGCGCCTGAACAATAAGTTTTTTCAACTCAAAATAAGCTGCGAGCGGGTCGCGCTTCAAAAGTAAAAGAAAAGAAAAAATCTCATTATATCTTTTTGGAAAAAATCTCTCGTTCCCAGGGGCCAGTTTCTCTCTTGACAAAATCTTTTCCTGATGCATCAGATAAGTATAAAGATGAGAAATTTCCAGAAGATAAGTCGTCTCCTTAAAATCATAATTATAATTTTTCTGCTGAATAAAAACGATCCGCGAAACATTAGGATTTTCAATTAACGCATCGACAGTTCTCTCCATAACCTCCGGATAATCCGCCAGACTTGGAACAAAAGGAGCACCAAGATAATTCACATAAAGAGCATCTTCACCGCCTTCCCTCTTTACCTCATAAGAATATTTCGGTTTCTCTCCTGCCTGAATCCGGCCGCCGCCTTCAACATTTTCACCTTCTTCTCTAACTTTTGCCATTTTAAACTAATCTCTAAAATAAAAGGATTGAAGTTTAAAGAGTTTTGTGTAAGAATGAGAATATTTTGAAATCTAAAGAACATAATTACTTATAACACAAACAAATTTAAACTACTTTGACTTTAGTTTTTTATGGCAGAAAAGCGTGGGGACTACGAAAACCAATATTTCACAGACGTTAACACAAAAATAAGGGACCTCGAAGAAAAAAATAGGATGTTGAAAGACAGGTTGCTTCTAATCGGACAAAATCTCGTCGAAATAAAAGAGAAGACAAATTCTGACTTGCTTGAAATAAAAAAAGAACTTGAAATAATGAAAAGAAACATGAAACGTCTAATATCTTTTTTGGAAACCGCTTCAGCAGAATTCTCAAAATTCGCGAGAAAAGAAGACCTCGAGATATTATCAAAACAAGCAAAAATGTTCCAGCCTCTGGAATTCGTCAGAAAAAAAGATTTAAAAAAATTAAAAGGATAATTAAAATATAAAATCTCAGAAAATGGGTGTTTTAGAACAAGTGACCGCGCTTAAGGGAAAAGGGCTTTCAGACCAAGACATTAGTAAAAAGCTTAAAGAGCAGGGAGTTTCTCCAAAAGAAATAAATAATGCATTGAGCCAGGCAAAAATTAAAGAAGCTGTTTCTTCTGAAGGAACAAATGCTACAGATTCGGGAAAAGGCACTCCTTCTATGATGGGGCCTGGAGAAGGAAAATCAGAATCTCTACCAACAGAGGGATCACTCTCAGATGAGGATTTAGCACCCCCTTCGCCTTCAGGTACCCAAGGGTTCCAGAAAAGAACCGGACCTATGCACAAAGAAGTCTCTGAGAATCAGCAAGAATATGTTCCTGGCGCTGGAGAATATGGCCCACAACCAATGCCGCAATCGCAGGTCCAGGAACAGGGAGAATACCCCCAATATCCTTATCAGCAGCAATACCCTGCAGGAAACTACCCTCAAGGATATGCAGGAGGATACGAAGGCGGCGAGTATGGCTATGGCGCAGATTACGCAGGATACGCTCCTGGCGCCGGCGACACAGACACAATGATTGAAATCGCTGAGCAGGTTTTCTCTGAAAAAACAAAAACAATACAGAAACAAATTGAAGATTTGAACGAATTCAAGGCACTCATGCAGACAAAAATTGACAATCTCTCAGACAGACTGAAAAGAATAGAATCTAACATAGATTCCTTGCAATCAGAGATTCTTGAGGAAGTCGGCTCATATGGCCGCGGCATTGAGGGAGTAAAAAAAGAAATGTCAATGATGCAGGATTCCTTCGGAAAAGTTGTAAACACTTTAGCAGACAAAGCAGAAGAGAAAAAACATAAACCGACGCATCACAAAATTGAAAAAAAGGTAATAGTTACCCACAAACCATCTAAAAAGAAAAAGCGCAAGAAGCGTTCTAAGAAAAAGAAGAAAAAATAAAACAATTAATTCTGTTGGTATAAAGGAGGGCCTGGGAATTTAAGATCAATTGTTTTTGGCTGTTGCCCTGGGTTCTGCGATAAAAGCCATATAACAAATCCTAAAACCACTGCTACAGAGATAATTACCGGCCAATTGATATTCCATAAATAAGGGCTCCCTAATCCAAGCCATCCAAAAGACTGAACAAGAACAACAATAAAAATAATAAAGGCTGCTCCAAAAAAGACCCAATGTGTCCACGCATTCTCACCCGAAGGCGCAAATAATCCAACTAAAACAAGAAGCGCAAGAATCACCGCAAGACCCATTCCAAGTCTTGGAAAGATTTCAGAGAAAAACATCGGAACAAAATTAAACTGCAACGCCAAAAGCCCGGTAACAAGAGCGATAATCGCATTAACAGCTTTATTGTTTTTAAAAAGATTTACTTTCGTCAAAATCCCAAAAACAATAGCAAAAATTAACAGAAAAGGAAGAACATACTGAAAAAAACCTAATTGTTCAAGTTGCGACAGGAAATCTCCGAATCCTCCCCCGTAAAAACCGCTCCATTGAAGCATAAGGATCTTATCGAACATGTAGAAGTTTAGTGAAGATTATTTAAATATGTTTCGCAGAAGTCAATCATTTCCCTATTTTGTGTTTTTCAAAACCATCGCAAGAGCAATTATAATTACTACAACAAATGCAATATTTGTCCAGAATGTTGCGCTCCATTCCTGCCCGAAAAGAAAATCAAACAGAGAACTAGCAGGACCCTCTATTCCCTGGCCTGTTGCCCAAAGCAAGGCAATCAAAACCGCAACACCAATAGCAATACCCATAAAAATCTTTAGGCCCTTCGGAGCTTTATCAAACTTCAGACCTTCATCACCTGCGATAAATCCCCAGAGTAAAAGTCCGACAAACATAACAACAATTGCAACTGTAAGGAAGAGGATTAAATTTGAAACCACTAACACAGGAGAAGCCACTGCAATAAAAATCAAACCAATAACAAATGAAACAAGAGCATTTAACTGCTTTTTATCACCAAAAATTTTTGATTTTGTAAGAATCCCGTAAGCTATGAAAAATATAAGAAGGAACGGCAGAGCAAACCTCGTAAAAATCCAGTGTTGTAAAATTATTTCTTCAGCCATTTTAATACTTTTACAGAGATTTTATAGTATTTAAATTTTTTGGGAATGTGTTATATTATTCCTCTAAAACGAACATGTTTGATAAAAGTCTTAAATATGATAAATCAAAACTCTAGCACTAAGAAACCAAACAAATCTGCTTTTTCTTAAAAATCTCATGACAGTTCTTCAGTGATTTCTTCTTCAGGTTCAGGACCAGGATTTGGCAGAACAGACCTGTTTATAATAAAAATATCGCCGATTGCTTTTACAAACTGGTGCGGGATTATCACACCGCGAGCACCGCCGACAAGAGATGTGACGCCTCCACGAACTCCTATCTTCCATCCGTCGATTTTATTTTCTTGAAGATTCGCTTCTTCAACCTGACCAAAGTAATCTCCTAGATCAGTGTAAACTTCAGAACCAATCACATCTGATATTTTTTTCACGTGCATATTAACTTCTATCTGATATTATTTAAATACTTTTCCGTGATTAAGTAATATTGTCTAAGGCGCAAAAATAGAACCAACTTCACCATAATAAACTTTATAAGAAATTCCTACTTTAAATAAAGATAAAATGTTCAATACTAAAGAAGTTTATTCCTTGTTGGCAGTGATAATTATCATCAC
>CAYUGD010000030.1:0-4938 GCA_964444275.1 Candidatus Woesearchaeota archaeon | reverse complement strand
CTAAAAGAAAGATTAAAGAGAGGACAACAACACCCGCGGATTGAAAAAGACAGGAGATAAAAATACAGAATTAACAAAACTTATAAATACATTCCTTCTCTCAGATTTTAGGAGCCTGTAGCTCAGTCTGGTTAGAGCACTACTCTGATAAATCGTCTTCAGACAGGTAGGGGTCCTCGGTTCAAATCCGAGCAGGCTCATTTATTGCGAGGATTTTTCAAATACTTTAATTCGTCAGAATTTAAGTCCCAGAAAATTTTTAATTTTCTGAGCCGAGCAGGCTCATTTTAACAAGTTTTAAAAACCAATTTTTTCTCAATAAACTATGGCACGCGGGATGTATCATTATATAAAACAGGCATGGAAAAAGCCGGATAAGGAGACACTCAGAAAAAGAATGATTGAGTGGAGGAAAAGCCGGGCGGTTGTGAAAGTCGACAAGCCGTTAAGACTTGACCGGGCTAGGGCTTTGGGCTACAAAGACAAAAAAGGTTTCGTCATTGCACGCGTCAGAATTTTGAGAGGCGGTCACAAAAGGTCAAGACCAAACAAAGGACGAAGAAGCAAAAGACTGCACACAAGAAAAACGCTGAGAATGAATTACAGAGGGATTGCAGAACAGCGAGCAGCAAGAAAATTCACAAATCTTGAAGTTCTAAATTCGTACTTAATCGGGAAAGACGGGAAACATTATTTTTATGAAGTGATTCTCGTAGACTCAAAAAGACCCGAGATAAAAAACGACAAAAAAATAAACTGGATAACAAAACCAGGAAACAGAAAGCGGCCGATGCGCGGACTCACAAGCGCAGGAAAAAAAGCTCGCGGACTGCGAAGCAAAAGCCGTGAAATAAAAACCAGACCAAGCCTCAGAGCAAAAGGGAGGCGCGGGAAGTAATGAATCCATAAATTATAAAAACCCATTCTGCCTTTTCTTATAATGCTCTCAAGCTCGCCAATTGACATTGACAAAGTTCCTAAAAAAGAGATTGACAAAGAAATTCTTCGTCTTGGAATGATTGCAGAGCTTGACGCTGTGAACCTTTACGAGCAACTCGCGGCAAAGACAAAAAACAAAAACATCAAAAAAGTTTTACTCGACGTCGCGAAAGAGGAAAAAACTCATGTCGGAGAATTCCAGACGCTTCTTCTTGAGTTAGACGAGGAACAGATTGAAGAACTTGAAAAAGGGGAAAAAGAAGTTGAAGAATTAACAGATAAACAATAAATTTTTATTCTGGGGGTATTTTCTAAATTGGGCTATGCTGAATACCTGAGTTGTGCTAGGGCTCAACAAAACTCGTGAAACTCCATCCTAGATAACGAGTTGGCAAGCAGCATCCGGGAAATAAAGGTGTTATAATACCCGGATTTGCCCATAAAATTAAAAACTCATTTTTCTTAAAAAAACTAAAAGATGGCAATAAAAGAAGTGGTTGGAATCTTAGGATTAATTCTGATAATTATCGGAAACATTACAATTTACAAACAAAAATCAATTCGAAGAAAATACACCTATCCTCTTTTAATTTTCGGCGGAATCTGCATGTTAATTTACAGCATATTTTTAGATGACATAATTTTTATTATTCTCCAAGGAGCATTTATTCTAGCTGCAATTTACGGATTAATTAAAATTCATCAAAGAATAAAACACAAAAAATGAGATATAAAAAACTCGCTGAACTTTACGAAGACCTTTCGAGCACGACGAAAAGACTTGAGAAGATTTCAATCCTTTCAAAATTTCTGAAAAAACTCGCTGAAAAAGACCGCGATGTTCTTTATCTGTTGCTTGGCAAGATTTACCCTGATTACGACGAGCGCAGAATCGGAATTTCAAACAAGCTGGCAATAAAAGCAATCACAAAATCAACTGGAACAGAAAAAAAGGATGTCATCCATAACTGGAAAAAAATTGGAGATTTAGGAAAGGTCGCCGAAGTTCTGACACAAAAGAAAAAACAATCAACACTTCACAGGCACACTCTGACAACAGAAAAAGTTCTTGAAAATCTCAGGAAATTGCCCGAGCATCAGGGAAAAGGATCAGTCAGAAAAAAATTATCTTCAATTACTGAATTATTGACCTCTGCCTCGCCTGTCGAAGCGCTATACCTTGTCAGAACTTTAATTGGAGATTTAAGAATTGGAGTAAAAGAGAGCACAATAAGAGACGGAATGGTTTCTGCATTTTTCCCTGATAGTGAAAGAAGAGCCAAAGCAAAAAGAGCAATCCAGTCTGCTATAGATAAATCAAACGACATTGCTGCCGTCTTTGACGTCGCAAAAAAAGGCAAATTAAGAAATTTAAAAAAAGTCAGCATAGAGGTCGGAAAACCAATAAAAGTAATGCTCGCTCAAAAGGCGAAAACAATTAAGGATGCTTTTGGAAAAGTCGGGAAGCTGTGCGCGATTGAATACAAATACGACGGGTTCAGACTTTTAATTCACAAAAAAGGTTCCAATATCACGCTTTTCACAAGGCGCCTCGAAAACGTCACCAAGCAGTTTCCTGAAGTTGTTGAATACATAAAAAAATATGTCAAAGGAAAATCCTTCATCCTCGACTCTGAAGCAGTCGGTTTTGAGAGAAAAACGAAAGAATACAGACCTTTCCAGGAAATCAGCCAAAGAATAAGAAGAAAATACAACATTGAAAAAATGCAGAAAGAACTTCCTGTCGAAATCAACGTTTTTGACATTCTCTATCATAACGGAAGGTCCCTGATTAGCGAGCCGTTTGAAAAAAGAAGCACTCTTCTGAGAAAAATAATAAAAGACCATCCTTACAAAATAATCTGCTCAAAACAAATAATAACTTCCAATGAAAAAAGAGCGGAAAAGTTTTACAAGAAATCGCTCAGAGACAACCAGGAAGGCGTGATGTTCAAAAACCTGAAGGCAATTTATCAGCCGGGCAGCAGAGTCGGGCACATGCTGAAAGTCAAGCCAGAAGAGCGCGACCTCGATTTAGTTATTACAGGCGGAGAATACGGAACCGGAAAGCGCTCTGGATGGCTCTCGAGTTTTATTCTCTCATGCTATGATTCAAAAAAGAAAAAATTCCTGGAAGTTGGGAAAATGGGAACAGGAATTAAAGAAAAAGCGACAGAAAAGACAGACGCCGGAATCTCTTTCAACGAACTAACAGAAAAGCTCATTCCGTATTTTATTGAAGAAAAAGGCAAGAAGGTTAAAATTAAGCCGAAAATTGTGGTCGCGGTAACTTACCAGGAAATTCAGCGCTCTCCGAACTACAACTCCGGCTTTGCTCTGAGATTCCCGAGATTCACAGCTCTCAGACCGGACAAAAATCCAAGCGACGCAACAACCCTCAAAGAACTCAAAAAAGATTATGAGAACCAGAAGCGAAATTGGAGGTACGGATAATTATATATTTAACAACAATTATTCTTATAAATTACAAATAAATTAATTAAAAATGGGTGAAGACAAATACACAATAACAATCAAAAAAAAGAGGGATTTAGAATACACTGTTTGTGTAAAAGAAGATAATAAAGGACGCGTATGTAATTATAATTACCATAGAGCAGAAAAGATAGATAAAAGATATTTATTAAGAAAAGATAATTCAATCACAACAATGGATATCTTTGGCATAGCCGATGATTCAACAGAGGCAGATGAAAGATTATACAAAAGTGCTCAAGAGCAAGTTCGAGAATTGAAAGAGACTTATAGAAAATTAGGAAAGATAAAGATTATAGATATGACTAAAGCAGGGGGTATAGAAGAAAGATTTTGATTCTTTCAAACCTTATTCCACAACTTCTAAAACCCCCTCTTAGTCTTCCACAAACTTTTAGCATAATGTATATAAGAACCAAAGCGGCTATATGAACGAGAAATGCCTTCTGAAGAAATTTCAATTTCCAAATCTCTGGGAACATAACCTAAATTTTTTGCTTTATTAAAGATCATTTTAAATCTATTACCATGACTTTTATCAGTTGAAATTTTTAATTTAGAAATTTCTTTTTCTTTAACGATTTCACATATTCCTTTGACATTCCCAATCGTATTTTTTGATTTTGCTTCAAAAATAAAACTTTCTCTTGGAACGCCCTGTTTTCTCATTCTCTTATAAATTCCGCCTGGCTGAGAGCCTGGAAAATACCTTCCATCTGTAGAGCCACTAATCAAAATAAGACTCCTCTCATCTTTATAGAACTCTCTAACTCCTGTTTCAGCTCTCTGCATTTCTATTTCTTTAGTTGGCCCTGTTAGCACAACAATTGCCTCTAATCTTTCCATAATTTTTTCCACATCCCAGTCTTTAAAAATTTAATGTTCCCGTCGAAGCCTTTATAAAGGAATTTTTCTAATTTTATATGTTGAAATGGCAAAATCAAAGAAACGGGAGAGTAATTACAAAATTCAGAATATTGTCGCGACAACTTCTCTCGAAAAACTTATTCCTCTAACAAAATTAGCGAGGACGCAGCCGAATACAGAATATAATCCCGAAACATTTCCAGGACTTGTTCTAAGAATCAAAGAACCAAAATCCGCTGTTCTTGTTTTCTCGTCAGGAAACCTTGTCTGCACCGGAACAAAATCCGTGTCGCAGGTGAAAAAAGTAATTAAAGCCGTCATAAAGCAGCTGAAGAAAATAAATGTAAAAATAACAGCAAAGCCAAAAATAACTGTGCAAAACATCGTCGCCTCCGGAATGATAAATCTTAAACTTAATCTAAATTTTCTGGCTCTAGAAATGGAAAACACAGAATACGAACCAGAGCAATTCCCAGGACTTGTCTACAAACTAATCGAACCGAACGCAACATTTCTCCTATTCAGCAACGGAAAACTGGTTTGCACCGGAACAAAAAACAAAAAGCAGCTCGAATACAGCATGGACCTTCTTCTGAAAAACGTCAAAGCGGTGCTAAAGAATTACAAAAAATGAAT
>CAYUGD010000029.1:0-5025 GCA_964444275.1 Candidatus Woesearchaeota archaeon | reverse complement strand
CGCCCACTTCGATTTTTGGTCTTACTCCCAAAGAAGGGATTCTCTTTCTGCTTTTCATCTTCGCAGGTGTTCTGCCACTGAGAATTTTCAGAAGTTTGAAATCTTTCTCAAGATTATCTCCTGTTCCGCCCACACTAAGCACCACTTTTTCTATTTTTATTTCTTCCATTGGATTCTTATCTGTGTCTGTTTTTCCTTTTTTCATTTTATTGCCATTATCTGTTTAATTAAAACATTAATCTTTTTATCTTTGGTTTTTATTTCAGCCATCTTGTTTTCTTTATCGATTTTTCTTATGGTCCCTTTTTTTCCTGCGTGCTTTCCTGCGAAAACAATAATCTCCGTGCCTTCTTTCAAAGGAATGCATTTTTCTATCTTTTTTTTCTCAAGATTAATCAGGACGGAATCATTTGTGTTGCATTTTATATCTGAAATAAAATTCCTTCCATCATTTAAGTTTAGCTGCGTTTTCCCGCCTTTCAGAATTTTTTTGTTGATTACTTTTGCTACTTTTTGTTTCGATTCATTTTCTTTCACCTCGCTAATTGTAATCTTTCCTTTTTCTGTAAGGTCGAGGATGTAACTCTTTTTCTCAGGAACAATCTTCACCACGTCGAAAAGCAAGACACACTCTTTTTCATCTCTTGCAGGTCGGCTGTTTATTAAAATTTTCTGCAGATGAATTGCTCTTTTTGCCTCTTTCCTGTTCTGCACCACTCTCAAAATATCTCTTAAGACAATCAAAAGAGAAATTCCTTTTTTTACGTTAGACCTTGGCCTGGCTACGTATTTTGTCCCTTTTCTGTATATCGGCCAGTTTTTCGGCGCCTTATGTCTTTTCAAATGCATTTTTTCTTATCTCCTTTTTCTATTTCTTTTTCTTCTTTGTTTTCTTTTTTGAATGTTTTTCTTCTGATTTTTTAATTTCTTTCTTCTCTTTTCCCTCATATTTTTTCAAAGCTTTGTTTCTCTTTTTATCGCTTAGATTGAGCTCAACAATCTGCAGATTAGAAGATCTTATTGGAACATTTACTTTTGAGCCGTCCTGCTTTTTAACCTGTATTCCTTCTATTTCAATTTTTTGCGTTCTCAACTTGATTGTTGTCACTTTTCCTTTTTTCCCTTTGAACTTCCCACGCATAATTTTTACGACATCGCCTTTTCTCAAAGGAAGCGACTTTTTTTTGAATTTTTTTCTGAGTTCTTTTGAAAGATTTGAACTTATAAGTTTTCTTTTTACGTGGAGCGGCGCATTGAGCAGATATTTTTTCTGCTTTCTCGGTTGCTTGCTTGATTTCCACGACGTGTTAAATTTTTTCTTCATTTTAATATACTATCGAAGCGATTTTTGCTACATGCGGCCACCGCTCCATTACCTCCCTTGCCACAGGTCCTTTAATCTGAGTTCCCTTGGGGTTTCCTTTTTCGTCTTTGAGTATCGCAACAGCATTATCCTCAAAAGCCACTCTTTCTCCATCTTTTCGTCTGTAAATTTTTTTCTGTCTTACTATCACAGCGTCAAATATTTTTCCTTTCATTTCAGGGACTCCTTTTCTTATACTTACTTTGACCATATCCGCAATTTTTGCACTGATTTGTCTCCCTTTTGTTCCTTTACTTCTTTTCACAGAGACAAGCCTTGCTGTCTTTCCTCCGCTGTTGTCTGCTACCACAAGCTTTGCACCCAGATTCAGGCCAGGTGTTATTTTTGCTGATATTGCTTTCATTTCTTCTCTCCTCCTGATTTTACTTTTTTGATAACGACAAAATGTATTATCTTGCTTAGGGGTCTGCATTCCTGGACTCTTATGATGTCCCCCACATTTATCTCTTCTTTCATGCAGTCAGGAAGTCTTGCATGGATTCTTGTTTTTTCTCTCGCATATCTCTCGTATTTCTTTACATATATCATTCTTTCAAATTCAATTACAACTCTTCTTGGAAATTTCTTTTTCACCTTACCCTCAAAAATTCTGCCTCGAACTTTTAGCTTTCCATGAAAAGGGCAGTCTCTGTCATTGAAAGAATCTGAGCCGCTGGCTAGAACTTTCTTCCCTTTTTTCTTGTCTTTCTTTTTTTGTTTTTTCTTCTGTTTCATTTTCTATGATTGCTTCTTTTTCTCCTCTTTTGTGTATGTTTTCTTAGTCCTTTATCAAATCTGCGTCAAATCCAAGCTTGACCAATTCTTCTTTTATTTTTTTTCTGTGGTCTCCCTGGAGTTCTATCGCGTTGTCTTTGTAGGTTCCGCCGCAAGCAAGTCTGTTTTTCAAATCTTTCGCGATTTGCTTGATATCAATTCCGCCTTGAAATCCTTTAATAATAGTCACAATCTTTCCATATCTCTTCCTGTCTGTTGTTATTCGTATCTTCTGCGAACTTTTCTCAATCTGGTCACATACACAGGCCTCTTTAGGTAGGCCGCATTTTGGACATATCTCCATATTATTTTTTTTGATTATTTGATGTAATTATTCTTGCAATCATTTTTCTTATTTCTTTTATTTTTGAACTTCCTGTCTTTGCTGTTCTTGCCTTTACGAGTTCTAATTTCAGTTCTGAAAGTTTCTTTTTCTTTTCTTCTTCACCCATATTCTTTATTTCTTTTGCTTTTAATACCATTATTTTTTACCGGCTTTTTTCTCTTTGCTATTTACTTGTTTAGATTTCTCCCCCTCTCCTGCGTTCTTCTTTATTTTCTCAACAAATTCTTCATCAACCTTTATTTGGTCTGTTAAAACTGCGCCGGGTGAGAGTATGCTCACTTTGACGCCCACTGTTCCTGGTTTTGTCTGTGCTAACGCCTGCGCTCTGTCAACAACTTTAGCAGGGTCGCCTGTTTTTTTTAGATAACCTTGTGAAAATCTCCACTGCTTTGCTCTAGCACCGGGAAGTTTCCCGCTCAATCTTATTTCAGCGCCGAGCGCGCCTGCATCCATTATTCTCTGGAGTGTCCGATATGAAATTACCTTAAACTTCAGCGGCCCTCTTCTCTCGATACTTAAAGCAATTTCATCAGCCATTAATTGAGCGTCAAACTCAGGGACTTTAATTTCATTTATTTCAACATAAGGATTTTCAAGATTGAATTTTCTCTTCAAAACAGATGTCAGTTCATTTATCCTTTCCCCTCCTCTTCCAATCACAAGTCCTGGCTTGCTCGTCGAGATGATTATTTTTTCACCGACCGGAGAGTATTCTATCTTGACTCTACTTACCTTTCCTTTTCCCAAAGAATTTTTTATATATTCACGAATAGAGAATTCGTCTTTCTTAAGCCTAATAACATTTTTTTCTTCCATTATTTTTTATTTTTGTTCTTCTTTTTACTTTTTACAATTATTTTTATGTGGGTTCTTTTTTTTCTGACCTGACCAAATTTCCCCCACGGCCTTGAACCTATGTTTGCAACAGCTTCTGAGATTACAGGATTTTCAATGCCGTTATTTACTGCGTTCGCAGACGCGCTTTTCAACAATTTTAATATTTCCCTTGCTGCCTTTTTTGGAAACCTTCCTGAAGCCAAACCCTTTCCTCTTCTGTGAGGGATTTCACCTTTCATAGGAACTGATTTTTTAAAAGCTACAACTTGTTCTAGGTCTGATATTGCTCTACTGATTTTTTTCTTCTTAATGAATTTACAAATTGCAACTGCATGCTTTGTGGATATTGGAAGGTTTCTCCCATTGACAACAGCCTCTGTTTTTTTCACAACAGGTTTTTTTTCTGATTTCTTTTTATCTTTCTTCTCTATTTTTTTCTGCTTCTTCTCTTCTTTTTTCCCTTTACTCTTTTTTTCAGAGATATTTTTCTCTTTGGGTTTAGCTATCTTTTTCTTCTTTGTTTCTTTTTTATCTTCTTTCTTCTTTTCTTTTTTTGCTTTTTCTGTCATTTTATATTTATTTCTTTGCTTTGAATTTAGTTCCTTTTGTGGCACCCACTCCTGCTTTGCTGTGCTTAACTTTTGACCTTGTTAATGCGAATTCTCCGAGAGTGTGGCCGAGCATTTCTTCTTTAATTTCTACAGGAGCAAAATTTCTTCCGTCGTGAACGTGAATTTTCATTCCAACCATTTGCGGGACAATCACAATTTCCCTTTGGTGCGTTTTCACTGGCTTGTTTTTGCTGATTTTCTTCTTTGCTCGGGTAATAAATTTTTCAATTTCGTGGAATTGTCTAAGGACGCTTCTCCTTTTCCTTGATTTAAGATACTTAGCAAATTCTCTTACATCAAGTTTCTTTAATTTGTCAAGAGTTTTTCCTCTATACGTAAATTCCTTCTTTTTCATTTCTTCATTTTTCTTTTGTGATTCTCTTGCCATTTTATTTCTTCTTACCGGTTTTCTTTGGTTTCAATAAGCCAACCTTTTTTCCAGGCGGGGCATTTCTTTTAGCAACTTTGCTTTTTGGATTTTTGCCACGGCCTGAACCAAAAGGATGGTCAATAACATTTACCTTGACAGCAGATGTTCTCGGCCACTGCTTTCCTTTGGACTTTTTGATATGGTGTCTTTTCCCCGCCTTTAAAATCAACTTGTCCACTCTTCCAGAACCAGCGACTTCTCCTAACACTGCTCTACAATTTTGGTTGAATGATTTTTCTTTTTTTGAAGGCATTAAAACATAAACTTTTTCGCCAACTGTTCTATTAATTATCCCAAAACTCCCTGCACTTCTTATGAAAACTCCTCCGTCTCCGGGCCTTGATTCAATATTGTAAACTTTTGTTTTTACTGGAACATCTTTTAGTTTTAGTATATTTCCTTTTTCAACTTCTTTACCTCCGACTTTTATTTTTTGCCCTTCGACCATCCCTCTGAATGCTGGAATATAAAAAATTCTTTTTTTCCCTTTACTCTTTTCGTAAACTATTTTTGCTATCGGCGCAGAATGTCCTCCAGAATTTATCAGTTTTACTAATGTTCCTTCTCCTTCAAAATTTGCCGGGATTTTAAGTTCATGCCTAAAAGATTTCCTTCTAACCCTGTATGTTCCGCTTCCGTGCCCTCGTGCCTGTTGTATTATTCG
>CAYUGD010000028.1:4330-5080 GCA_964444275.1 Candidatus Woesearchaeota archaeon | reverse complement strand
TGAGAATCAATTTCAGGATCAACATAAAAATTAGGGCTTATAGCTCTCCTTGTCATTCTTTATTTTATATAAAATGATTTAAATTTATTTATATTCTACAATAAATAAAAGACAATCGCGGGAATCAGCAAACAGCCCATCATATATGTTCTTCTCACGCCGAGGTTTATACAATAAATTCCTGTAAATGCTGAGACAGCCAGGACAATTAAGCCAGGAAATCCTGAGATTATGAAAACAATGCCCGCTAAAATCCCCAGAGTTATTGCAGAAAGTTTTGTGTAGTTTATATCCATAACTTTTCTTGAAAAAAACCTTGCCAGAAAAAATGTTATGAAAAACGAAATCAATCCTGCCAGAAAAACAATGATTAAAATCAGGACAAGAACCTCTAAAGAAAAGACGCCAATTAAATCTTTGATTGCGACTGCGGCGCCAGTTCTTGTTCGTGAAATGAGATAAAGACTAACAAAAGAAAATCCCATAACGAGTGTGTTTGTGACTCCGAGCAAAACAAGAAATCCGCGCCTGTCTGCTTTTGAAATTGTGTTTCCTATTATCGCTGCCTGACTGCTTCCGAGACCTGGAAGAAGACTCGCTAAAGGTGAAGCGACCAGTGCTCCTGCCAGCGGCTTCAAAAAACCTTTTTTAAAATTATTTTTTATTTTTGGTTTTATTATCTTTTGTTTTGGAATTTGTGTTTTTGTTTTTATACTTATAAGGAGCATAGAAGCACCGAAAAGTCCTGTG
>CAYUGD010000028.1:0-4320 GCA_964444275.1 Candidatus Woesearchaeota archaeon | reverse complement strand
TAATTTTGAGTCCTGGGAAAAACTGAACAAGCGGGCCCCCTGCTCCCAAAATAATCAAACCGAGCAAACCTGTGAGAGCAAAAACAAAAAATGCAGTAAATCTCTTTTTTTCGAAAGCGATGAGAAGCCCTGAAACTAAAATCAGGACGAGCGCCATCACAGAAACAGAAACAAAAGGAAAGAAAGGAAATATTGAGATTGTTTTTAATAAAAAATTCTGGAGTTTTTCAACGGCAAAAAAAGAAGGAAATATAATCAGGATTAAGAGAAAAACAGCGGCAAGGCTTCCGTAAGTGGTTAATATAATTGCTTCGTATCCTTGTCCTTTTTTTAATAATTCATGGCCGGGCAGAACAGAAAGCGCGGTGTCTGTGTCCGGACAGCCGAGAAAAATACTTGGAATAAAATCAACAAAAGTATGTGTGATTGCCATCGCAACTATAAAAACAATAAGATAAATTGGGTTTACAGACGCCAAGAGGGAAGCAGATAATGCCACAAGAGTTGTTCCAATCATGTTAATATGGATTCCTGGAACCAGGCCTGTAAATGTCCCGGCGACAATCCCCATAATCATGAAAATTAAAATCTGAATTAACATAAAATGAGAAACATTTAATAATTAAAAAGAGTTGTCGTGATTATGGATATTGGGGAAAAACAGGAATTGATTAAAAGGAATACAATCGAGATTATTGGCGAAGCTGAATTAATGAAGATCCTGAAATCAAAAAAAGAGATTTCAATTTATTGGGGAACTATGCCTACAGGAAGCATCTCTATCGCTTATTTTTTTCCTATGTTGAAAGTTGCAGATTTCTTGAAGGCAGGCTGCAAAGTAAAAATCCTTTTGGCAGATTTGCACGCACTTCTTGATGGAGTTTCATTTGATTTAGTTGAAAAGAGGTATGAATATTACAAGGAAGCAATAAAATTAATTTTGAAGACAATCGGAGTTAAAATCAATAATCTGGAATTTATGAAGGGGTCTGAGATTCAATTAGATAAAAATTATTTTCATGATTTGTTGAAGTTAAGCACATTTACAAGTTTGAGAAATTCTAAAAAAGCGGCTTCAGAAGCTGTCAAAACCGCACAAGGGAGAAATGTTTTGCTTTCGGGCATGATTTACCCTTTAATGCAGGCCTTGGATGAAGTTTATTTGAAAGTTGATGCGCAATTTGCAGGTCTTGACCAGAGAAAAATAATGGTCTATGCCAGAGAGTATCTTCCCAAGATTGGATACAAGAGAAGAATTGAGATTATGACTCCAATGATTCGCGGGCTTGTTGGGAAACAAATGAGTTCAAGTATAGAAGGAACTAAAATTGATTTGCTTGAAACTGAAGAGAACATAAAATCAAAAGTAAATAAAGCAGAATGTGTTGAAGGAAGTCCGGATAATGGTTTAATGGCTCTGATGAAGTATTTATTGTTTATCTTAAAAGAGGATAAGAAAGAAAAATTTATAGTTGAACGTTCTAAAAAATATGGGGGTAATATTAAATATAATTCTTACAAAGATCTTGAAAAAGATTTTATTGAAAAAAAATTGCATCCTTTAGATTTGAAAAATGCCATTGCTAAAGAGATAGTCACTCTTTTAAAACCTTTTAGAGATTCTAAAAAACTGAAAAAATTATATGAAGGGGCTTATAAGAAGTAATCATCTTGTTTTAAATTCAACCACATCTGAATCTTTTAATTTATGGTCAAGCCCGACTTTTTGGTTTGGGAATTTTGAGCTTGGGCCTGTGATTCTTACTTCTTTAACAAGGTCTTCTGCTTCTGAAGTTTTAAAGATTTTTTCAGCTACATCTTTTGCTGTTGTTTCTTTTTCTAAAATCAAAGGTTTTTCTGATTTTTCCTTTTTCGGCTCTTTTGTGTAAATTCTTATCTTGTCAAAACTCTTGAAAAGTTTCTCCTTTAAATCTCCAAGACCTTCTTTTGTTTTTGTTGAGATAATTACAAAATTGTATTTTTTTGATTTGAGCGTGGCGCTGATTTTCCTTTTGTTTATTTCTTTATTGTCTTTTAAATTAAAAGCAACTAGTTTTTTCCCTTTTGCTAAGTCTAGGTCTTTTTCAATTTGTTTTATTTGTTTTAGATTGTGTACTAAAATGATTATGACGTCTGCTGTGTTCACGAGACCTTTATCATAATATTCAGATTCGAATGCGGGGACTTCGATGGTTTGAATCTGCGTTTTTTTGTATGGCATCATTCCTATGACGGGTTCTTTTGTTGTAAATTTGTAAGAATCAACTTCGGGCGCAGCGTTTGTTAACAATCTTAATAAGGAAGATTTTCCTGCATTGGCAAACCCTATAATTACTGCCTGCATATCTTCTTTTTTTATTCCTGGCTTGCCTGCCTTTCTTTTTCTCAATTTTTTTCTTTTCTCAATTTTTTCCAAAAGCTTCTTTTTTCGTGTTTTTAATTGAGCGAGCATTTTTTCAGCACTTTTGTGTTTTGGACATTCGCGAATCATTTCTTCGAGATAAAATAGCTTGTCTTCATCTGTTTGCGCTCCGAGAAATTTTGCTTCTGCTATTTGGTATTGAGGTGATTGGTTTGTTGATGCCATTTTATTTATTGTTTTGAAAATATTTTTAAGTTAGTTTATTATAATATAGTATGGAGGTTTTAATATTATTTCTAATTTGCGCTTTTTTGTCGTATGTTATTGGGGGTATTAATCCAGCGTTTCTTCTCGGGAAAATTTTTAGGAGGATAGACATACGTGAATACGGGACAAAAAACGCGGGCACAGGAAACGCCTTTCTCGTTCTCGGCAAAATTCACGGCATCATTACTGCATTCTTTGATGCTTCTAAAGGAATCATCTCAGTTATTTTATCTAGTTTATTATTTGTTCACTTTTTTCCGGATGATTATTTTAAGTATGGTTTTCTTATATTGCTGTCCGGCTTTTTTGCGATTCTAGGGCACGATTTCCCGTTTTACCTTAAATTTCGCGGCGGACGAGGAGCAGCTACAGCTTATGGCTTGGTGATTTTTCTTTTGGTTATGGCTTTAATACATACGCAATACAGCGGCATTTTGTTCATTTTCTTTGCTGCAATATTGTTTCTCTCTTTAATAACACAAATAATAACGAGATCAGGATTTTTTACTTTCGCTTTCACATTTCCTTTTCTCCTCGTTTTTATTGTTGCAATATGGGCGAAAAGTCTTGTCGGTCTTGGCGAGGGTTTTTTTGAGTTTGGGGATCAGTTATTACTCTTTTCCATTTTGTTTTTGATTTATATTTTTATGATTTCTGTTAAAAGAGTAAAAGAAAAGGGAGGGGTGTCGAAAGATATAAAATTTGCGAGAAGAAAAGACGTTCCTAAGATTAAAGTTTGGCGGAAAACACTTAGGATTTTTGGAGTTGCGTTGCCTGTATTATACTTTCTTTTCACAAAAAACCTGATGTTGATTGTCTTATCTGTTCTGTTTTTGTTTTTTATTTTGATTGATGTGGTGAGAAAGAGCAAGAAAATAAAATCCAAAATTTACAAAGCAATGTACAAGAAAGGAGAGAAGTCTTTTTCAAATCTGTCGCTGTTTATTCTAAGTTCTTTGGTAACAGTTCTGTTTTTTCCTAAAGAAATTGCTATCCTGGCTTTGTCTTTTCTTGTATTTGGCGACACTTTTGCAGAGATTTTTGGGACAAAATTTGGCAGGCTGAAAATCGCAGGCAAGAAAACCATTGAAGGGTTTCTAGGCGGTTTGTCTGCTAACCTTGTCATTGGATTAATCTGGTCTATCTTTTTATCTGTCTCTCCGTGGCTTTTTATTATCGGCGCGTTCTCTGCATCTTTGATAGAAATAACCCCCCTTAAAATTGGAAAACTAAAAATAGATGACAACTTTTCTATTTCTGTTTTCTCGGCTTTAGTTATGTTGCTGATTTCAACTTTCATTTAAAAATGTAATTATTCTTGAAATTTATTAATTACTTTAATGTAATTTTTATTTAGGCCGCCAAGCCGGAAAATTATAACTTTCTTGAATCCGGATTTTTTCACAAATTTAAGGTCTTTTTCAAGATTTTCCGGAGAAAGAATCGGCTCATTGCCTAAAACCCCGTAAGTAATTGTTCCAAGGCTTACAGAATACTGGGATTTATTTTTAAGGTTCTTTAGATGGTCTTTAATACTTTTATTCATCATTTTTGCCATTGTTGTGCTGGAATACCACATAAGGCTTTTTTCTGTTTGAATATTAAAATCCTGCCCTCTAATTTTTAAATATTTTGAAAAAATTGTCTCTACTGGCTGAGCTGTTATTATTCTCTTTTTATTCTTTTCCATA
>CAYUGD010000027.1:0-5090 GCA_964444275.1 Candidatus Woesearchaeota archaeon | reverse complement strand
AATGCTGTTAAAATTAATATTAATCCTATGTATAAACAAGACTGGATAAACTTCTTTTCAATAGAATTAGAAATATATTGGTTAGAAGATTTTAAATTTGACTACATAAAAGATAATAAAATTATGGAGTTCTGTGATAAGATTCTTAGAAGGAAACATTTACAGAATTTGAATAAGGATACCTATAAAGAATTATGTAAAATTTATCCAAAATTTATATTCCTATTTCGTGATAATTTATCTTATATGGGTTATAGTATAATTATTTTATCTAAAAGAAAAATTTGGGAAGACCCCAAATTATTTACTTCCTCCAAAATAAGATGAAAACAAGCAAATTTCCATTTTCCAATTTTTTAAATATCCCAAAAAAACTCAAGGGAGTTAAGACATCTGACTTAATGGAAAAGGGATTAATAGTCCTCTTTAAGAATCCTGGTCTTCCTTACTATTCTCCTATAGGAAGCATGATTTTTGATAGACTTAAGTCAATGATCGAGAAAGAACATGAGTCTCTCGGAGCCATGAAAGTTGAGATTCCTGGATGTATGAAAAAGTCTCTTTTAAAATATGGGGAAAGTATAGAAAAGACCTTTTCTAATAAATTTGTTACACTCCCAAAACCAATGAGGGGTTATATGCTAACAACAACCCATGAAGTGGATATGTTAGACTGGTTAAAAAAAGAAAATCTTTCATATAAACAATTTCCTCTCTACCTCTTTTCTTCAAAAAAGATATTAAGACCAATAAAAAATCCAAAAGGAATTTTGAAACTTGTAGAACCAGAGATATTTATGATGTTATCTCTTGATGCGAATAAAGAAGGCTTTAAAAATTCATTAAGAAAGTATTCTAAAATGTGCGAGACAATTTTTAACAGATTAGGAATCAATTACAAGAAACGTTCTGTTGAGTTGGAAAAAAGGAGAAGTCCGCATTCGGATTTTGATTTAGAATATTTTTATAAAACTCCAGAGGGTGAAAATATCTTAAAAGAAAATGAAAAAGCTCTTAGTTTATCAATGGCTTATAAATACAACATCTCTCCAGGATTTATAACTTTCCAAAATGCCAAAAATAAAAATTTAACTCCTGTAGTGGGGACTTATGGAATGGGTCTTGAGAGATTACTCTTTGCCTCGTTTGATTCTTCTAGGGATAGTAAAGGATTTAATCTCCCAGAATGCATACGTCCATTTGATTCATCAATCTTAATATTTGGAAATGGAGAAAAGTTATTCAAGAAAGCTGAAGAAATTTATGATAATCTCGTTTCTGAAAACAAAAAAGTTTTATTAGAGGATAAAATGAGATGCAAAAGAATAAATAAAGCAAGGTTATCTGATTATCTCGGAATCCCAAAGAAAATTATAGTTTCAAAGTCTGGAGTAAGAGAAATTAAGAGAGAAGGTTTTAATTATAGCAACATTAATTCTTGTCAAATATTAAACAACACCACTTTCTAAAAATTCAAGGGTATTTGTCTTGGAATCAATTAAGACCTCTGTTCCAAGCGGAATAGTAATTTGTGGATCAGTGTGCCCAATATCTACTCCAAATAGAATTGGGAAAGAATAGTCTTTAGTTCTTTCCAGTAGTTTTTTCTTTAATATCTCTGTATCTTCTTCACTGTATTCAAAAGGTCTGCCAAAAATTAGACCTTTAATTTGTTTAAAAACTCCAAGAATCTCTAATTGACCTAAATACCAATCTACATAAGAAAGAGGTTCTCCCTCATCAAATTTCTGACCTTCTGGAATTTCTAAAAATAAAATTTTATCTTTATGATCTGGCCAATATTTTGTGCCGGGGAGATGAACAATAGAGGTCAAACATCCTCCGATAATTTTTCCTTTCGCTTTTCCATTCCTCAACCATTCAAATCCTTTATTTTTTTTTAATTTTCTAGCTCTAGTTATATCTAATTTTTTACTCCAATCTAAAATTTCATCCGTCCAACTTTTAGAAGGATTTATTTCTCCAATTGGCTCTGTCTTTGTTAATGCTTTATTAAAGTAATCTACAGTATATTTCAGAGGTTTAGGATATTCTGCGAATTGAATTGCTGCACAAGGCCCATAAAAAGTTACAAGATTAGCCTGAGTATAAAATGCATAGTGTAAAATTGAGTTATCGGAATATCCGCAGAAAATTTTCGGATTTTGTTTTATTTTTTTAAAGTCCAAATATTTTAGTGTATTAGTTGCGACTGTCCCACCTATTAAAGCAATAATTGCCTTTATTTTTTTGTCACAAAATGCACTCATAATATCTTTAGCTCTTTCTTCAGCAGGAGCGGATTCCCATCCACTATTCTTCCTCGTACATGGGAATTCCTTAGTTCCATACCCCTGGGATTTTAAGAATTTGATTGCATTATCAAGTCTATGAGGGAAAGATAAACCTGCTGACGGAGCAATTATTGCAATAAGGTCTCCTTTCTGCAATCTATCTGGTTTTATTAACATAAACTGTCAACAAGATTAAAATATAAAAATCTTCTTGTTTTGAGTATACAAAAAATCTTTAATTATTCTTATGAAAAAATTTTATCATAGCCCCCTTTTGTTGATTTTATTCCTCTTAAAGGTATCTATCAAAAATCTCAGTAAATTATTTAAACAAAGACCTTCTTTTTTAACTATGTTTAAAAAGAAAAGATGCAGAAATTGTGGAAGAAAAGTAAACAGCAATTACGATTTCTGTCCTTACTGCGGAGCCCAATTAAAAGATTCCTTCGAAGATAGCGGAGACTGGGGTTTGCTTGGTAAAGATGACTTTAGTTACGAAGGCATGAAACTGTCTTCAAAACACTTTTTAATTCTCTCCTCAAAAACCTTAACAAACAGATAGATGAATTTCAGTAAAAAAGAAAAAAGAGAAAAAACCAAAAAAGAGAAAAGGTGGTATCGGGATAAGCATTTACACCTCTGGAAACAAACCGCCTAAAATAAAAGTAACTTCTTTTGGTAATATTCCTAAATTCAAGAAGAAAGAGAAAAAGATGAAAGAAAAAATAAAGAAAATTAAAGACCTTCCACAGACAAGCCCAAAAAAATTCGCGGGCCTGCCAAAAAAAGAACCCGAGACAAACATCAGACGGCTTTCAAACAAAATTGTGTATGAAATAAAAATGCCTGATGTAAAATCAATAGAAGATGTCTCAATAACCCAGCTCGAGAGCAGCATTGAAATAAAAGCACTCGCAACTCCAAAAAGGAAGAAAAAATATGTTTACTCTAAAATAATTCCTGTAAATCTGCCGATAAAAAAATATAATCTGCTAAAAGAGAAACTCGTTCTGGAACTGGAAACGCAGGAATAAGAACCAACAAAACTTATAAATTATAGATTTCTGATATTACAGAGGAAAAGAGGAAATGTTTAATCCATTTGTACAATTTGGACTTATAATATTAGTTGTCTTTGGTGTCTCAATCGTAATGAGATTGCTCAAGCAACCTTTGATAATTGGATACATTCTGTCCGGGATTTTGGTTGGACCTTTTTTTCTTAATTTAATACAGGGAAGCGAAATGCTGAATGTCTTCTCAGAAATGGGAATTGCTTTTTTGTTGTTTATCGTCGGTTTGCATCTGTCTCCTAAAGTTTTAAAGCACGTTGGAAAAATCTCCTTAGTTACTGGTTTGGGGCAGATATTATTCACTTCTTTAGTCGGATACTTCATAGGAATCTCGCTAGGATTCTCAGTGGTGACTTCGATATACATCGCAATAGCCCTCACATTCTCCTCGACGATTATTATTATGAAGCTTCTCTCAGATAAAGACAATTTAGAAAAACTTTACGGAAAAATTTCTATAGGATTCTTGTTGGTCCAGGATTTGGTTGCTATTTTGATTCTAATTATTGTCTCTTCTCTGGCGAGCGGAGCGGGAGCGGGCAACATTTTGTTCTCCACAATCATAAAAGGAGCGGTCCTTGTCGCTGTTCTGATACCAATCAGCTATTACATTCTTCCAAAATTAAGTGACTTTTTCGCAAAGTCTCAGGAACTTCTGTTTATCTTTGCTATTTCGTGGGGGCTTGGCTTGTCTCTTCTTTTCCTTTACGCAGGTTTTTCAATTGAAGTCGGCGCACTGATTGCAGGAGTCATGCTTTCCATCTCTCCTTATAGTTTCGAAATCAGCTCAAAGTTAAAACCCCTAAGAGATTTCTTCATAATTTCCTTCTTCATTATTTTAGGAAGCCAGATGGCTTTTGGAGACATAAGTCATTTAATTTTGCCGGCAGTAGCATTCTCGTTTTTCATTTTAATCGGGAATCCTCTGATAGTTATGATTTTAATGGGAGCGTTGGGTTATAGCAAAAAAACAGGCTTCATGGCAGGACTCACTGTTGCCCAAATCTCTGAATTCTCGTTAATTCTAATTGCGCTCGGCGTCAAAATCGGACACCTAACCCAAGACATTCTTTCATTTGTCACAATGATAGGATTGTTGACTATTGCAGGTTCAACATATTTAATCATTTACTCAGACGCAATCTTCAAAAAAATAAAGAAGTTTTTAACAATCTTCGAGAAAAAAAACGTCAGGAAAAAAGAGATTCCTAAAAAGGATTTCAAATACATTCTTTTAGGTTACAACAGGATTGGATTTTCAGTAGTAAGAGCTTTCTCAAAAATAACGAGAAACTTTTTGGTTGTGGACTATAATCCGCAGGTCGTTAAAGAACTGAAAAAAGTAGGAATTAACGCAGTTTACGGAGATGTGGATGACTCAGAATTTTTAGAAGATTTAAGAATGGATAAGGCTTCCCTGATTGTCTCCACGATTCCTGAAAAAGAAACAAACCAACTTATTTTAGATGTTTTAGAAAGAGAGAAATCCAAACCAGTCGTTATTCTAACAGCAAGACAAATTGAAGACGCAATTGATTTATACGACGCCGGAGCAGATTATGTAATCTTGCCTCACTTTTTGGGAGGAGAATACACCGGAAAATTAATCAGAAATGCAAAGGACAGGAAAAGAGAATACCAAAAAGAAAAGAAAAAAGAATTGAGAATTCTAAAAGAAAGATTAAAGAGAGCAGGAATAAAATAGATTTTTTCATCTTTGCGT
>CAYUGD010000026.1:0-5999 GCA_964444275.1 Candidatus Woesearchaeota archaeon | reverse complement strand
GTTCAGGCCTGCGTTTTTTTCTCCGGAGTCATGCCTTGATTTTAGTTCTGTGAGAATGTCAATCGGGTCAAGGCCTGCGTTTTCAGCGAGCGTTGTTGGTATGAATTCAATGGCAGAGGCGAATTCCTCGACAGCGAGCTGTTCTCTTCCTGAAAGCCCTTGTGAAAATTCTCTTAGTTTTTTTGCGAGTTCAATTTCTATTGCGCCGCCGCCGGGAACCACGAGTCCTGATTCGAGAACGCAGGCAACGTCGCCGAGCCCGTCGCGCACAGCCCTTTTCACTTCTTCAATGACGTGGTCTGTTCCGCCGTGGACAAGTATTGTCAGGGCTTTTGGATTTTCACATCCTCTAATGTATGTGAGTGTGTCTTCGCCGCGCTTTACCTCTTCAACTAATTCAGCATTCCCAAGTTCAAAAGGATTTAGTTCATTTAGATTGCTTATGATTTTCCCGCCCGTTGCTTTTGAGATTTTTTCCATGTCGCTCCGCGCAATTCTGCGGCATGCGTAAATTTTTTCCTTGGCGAGAAGATACTGGGCGAAATCATCAATTCCTTTCTGGCAAAAAATCACGTTCGCTCCCGAGAGTTTTACTTTTTCAATCATTTCTTTTATACTGCGCTCTTCTTCTGTCACGAAGCTGTGAAGTTGGTCCGGTGATGTTACAGAAATTTTTGTGTCAATCTCAGGGTTTTTTATCTCAAGAGGAAAATCAATAAGTGCGATTTTTGCGTTCTCGACAGAAGACGGCATGTCGTAAGAAACTTTTTCCTTGTCAATCACAACGCCCTGGACGAGTTCTGTGTCTTTTATTCCTCTGCCTTTTGAGCTTTCTATTTTTATGTTGTTCAAGTCAATTTTTTTGTTACCGCTGGTTCCAGATATCTGTTTGAGTGCCCGGACAATAATTTCTGAAAGTCTTTCCTTGGCGTCTTCAGCACCTTTTCCTGTCATAGCTGTCATCGCGATTTGTTTCAAAATGGCTTCATCCTCCTTGCTTTCTGTTGTTATTTTTAGTGCCTTGTCCATCAGAATTTCCTGCGCTTTGTCTGCCGCAATCCTGTAACCTTTTGTGATGACGGTTGGATGGATTTTCTTGTCGAGAAGTTTTTCAGCGTTTTCTAGGAGTTTGCCGGCTATCATCACGGCAGTTGTTGTTCCGTCGCCGACCTCGGTTTCCTGCGTCTTAGCAATTTCAACCATCATTTTTGCAGCAGGATGCTCAATTTGCATTTCTTCAAGAATTGTCACTCCGTCGTTTGTGATTATAATGTCATCTGTTGGAGAAACCAGCATCTTGTCCATGCCTTTTGGCCCTAAAGTGGTCTTGACCATCTCAGAGACCATCCGCGCAGCCATGATATTGTTTCTCTGTGCATCTTTCCCGAGGATTCTCTGCACATCTTCCGGCATCAGAACTATTGGTTTATCTGCCATAAACATTCCCCTTATCCGAGATATTTAAACATTATTGTAGTAGAGAACAAATTCTGTGAAAAGGATTTCAAGATTATTTTAAGAAAACTTCGTCTGCATCTATTTCTGAGTAAATTTGAGGTCTTTGGTGAGAAGTTATAGAGTGATAATCGTTTTCCGCAGCGTAATAAAATGCTTCTTTTACACTGGTTCTCCCATCTTTATTAAAATCTGATGTGCTATCTTTCCAAGAGTTAAAAAATGCTTGCGGGAATGTATTTGAAACGCTTACATTATTCGATTCGCACGCTGAGATGCCAATATATTTTCCTTTGCCTGTCCTCTTTGCAAACCCCCCACCATAACACTGGTCAAAGACAAGGATGCCTGTTTTTGGGTTAATCTGACTCAAATATTCTTCCATTTCTGTTTCCAATAGATGTCCATCAGGAATTACTATTGTAGAGAGATCATTAATATTCCCATTATTGTGAATCTTTTTCACTTTTTCGCCGTGATCTGTTACATAAAGGAATAACAAGTCGTTGGAATCAATCTTTTTATCTAAGTGGTTAAACAATTTTTTAATTGTTCCTTTTGAAGCACTGCCATCAACAGGATATGACGGGCTTTTGTTTCCTTTCCCATCTAGAACATATATATTTTCTTTCTGGAATCCGTTTTCCAAAAGAACTTGATATGCAAGAGACAGATTTTCTTTGTATGTGATATTATCGTTTTTCCCACAAATTATCACCCCATATTTATCTGGTTCCCAATTTGGTCTTGCAACTTCTTCAGAAATTCTTTTCTCTAAATTCTTATACTTCTGAGGGAACAACTTTTTTCTGCCTGCTATCATAAAGCTCCCAGTTATTATCAAAAAAGATAATATTCCTGAAATCCAATCTGTATGTTTCATAAAAATAATTATAATTTGATATTTATAAAGTTTCTCTTTTTAACTACTGATAAGTTACTAACAAGTTGGATTGGTTGGAGTTTCGTGAGAGAATTCAAAAAATCTAAAAAAATTTATAAGCTGGAGAGTCTTTGAATTCGCATGGAAAACATAACAGTTGCAGACCTTATGACGCGCAATCCTGTGACAATCAAGCCAGACGATAATCTTCTTAACTGCGCGAAAAAAATGGTTAGGAAAAGAGTCGGCAGTCTTGTTCTCGTGAAAAATAGAAAATTCTCAGGAATGATAAGCCAGAGAGATATTTTGTGGGCGCTCGTGAAAAAATCAAAAAAAGACCTCCCTGAAATCAAGGTTTCAGACATTTCTCCGAAAAAAGTTGCGACGATTAAACCGAAAGCGACGATTAAGGAAGCGATTAAAAAAATGAAAAAATCAAAATCCGAGCGACTTCCTGTGATTAAGAGAAAGCGGCTTGTCGGCGTGATAACTGCGAAGGACATTCTGAACTTTCATCCGGAAGTTTACCCTGAACTCGAGGAATTTGCAAAAATAAGAGAAGAGGCAGCCAAACTCAAGAGAGTAAAAAAAATCAAGAAAAGAGATTTTGCTGGTTATGGTGTGTGTGAAAAGTGCGGGAACAAGAGCATTCTCTACAAAACCCACGGCATGCTTCTCTGCGAGTCCTGCAGGAGTTCTATTTAGTTAAATATTTAAATAAGATTTTTCTTTAATGATAAAAGAGGTTGAAGATTACAATGGCTGAAAAAGAAACCATATTTTCAAGTAAGGTAAAATATAAAGGAATTTTTTCCTTCAAAGATTTTTACAATTTCTGTTATGAATGGCTGAAAGAGGAGACCGGGCTTGATCCTTTAGTTGAGGAGAAATACGAGGAAAAAATAAAAGGCAATACAAAGGAAATTCTTGTCGAATGGAAAGGGGAGAAAGAACTTACAGATTATTTCAGGTTTGACATGAAGGTTAAATTTGAAATAAAAGGATTAAAAGAAGTTGAAGTTTCACAGGAAGGGGTGAAAACCAGAACTAATGAGGGTTCTGTTAAAATAAGCGTGAAAGGAATTCTTGTCAGAGATTATCAGGGAAAGTTTGAAATGTCGGCATTTAATAAATTTCTCAGGAGCATTTACGAAAAATGGGTGATTGCTTCAAGGATAGAAGAGTACGAGGGAAAGATTGCGGGTTATTGCGACGAATTTCTGAGCCAGGCAAAAGCTTATCTTGACCTTGAAGGGAAAAGGTAATTATGATTTTGTAGAAAGGAGGTAGAAAATGATGAAGAGAAAACAAAAGAAGAAACATATGGAAAGAGCTAGAAAAGCCATTAGGTCTTCTAAGCAGGAAATGAAAGAAGCAGAAGTCTCTGTTAAAAAGGCCAAGAAAGAAATCAGAGAAGCAGAGGAGGCAACAGGAAAAGCTCAGGAAGAAGTTGCTGATGTCGCGAGGATAACAAAAGGAAAGCAAAAGAAAAATTTCACTGGCGCTTCCCGTGATTTAGAGAAGGCAACCTATTCTGCCGGGGAATCTTCTGAGGCAACCGAAGAAGCAGATTTTAAGATTAAAGAATCTAAAAAGTATGAAAAAGGTAAGAAAAAAATCTCCCGATGAACATTTTGGGATTGTTAGAAGAACCCTGTTAATTTTAGAAATTTGCAGGCCACAACCGAAATCCTTAAATAGAAAATCAGTTTGAATTCTGTATGGTTCACGCGAAAAAAAAAGATTTTTCTGTAAAAAGATTTCTGTTTTTAGTTTTAATTGTGTCGTTTTTGGTGACGCCTGCGGTTTCTGCGATAGATTTAGAAGTTGAAGAAATAACCAAGCAGGGACTTTATATTAATGAACTCGAGAACACGGTTGTTTTTGAATTGAATATAACTAATCACGGAGCGTCAGACGATTTCCAGATTTACAATCTTTTGGGTTTCACAATGACGCCTGAAGAATTTTCAATTTCAAAAGACGAATCAAGAACAATAACAATTGAGGTCACGTCTTTCGGGCAGCTTCCTGAAAAAGGATTTTACACATTGCCTTATTACATAAAAGAAAGCGGCGGGAACGAGACGCAGGAAAAACTCACAATCAAAACAATTAATTTAGGAAGCGCGTTTTTAGTCGGCTCAGACGACATCGATGTTGAATCAGATTCTGTTGAGATTTTCATAACAAACAGAGAGAATTTTGATTTCTCTGAGGAAGGCAAAATAAGAGCGAGATTCACTTCTCCGTTTTTTGATGTGGAAAAAACATTTGAGATTGGTCCTGGGGAAACAAAGAAATTTATGGTTCCTTTGAACAAAGAGGATTTCAGAAATCTGACTGCTGGCTTTTACACGATGAGCGCAGAGGTTGAAATCGGCGACGCGCAGGCAACGGCTGAAGGAAACGTGGAATTCATAGAAAAAAATATTGTGACAACGACTTCAACAGAGTTTGGCTTTTTAGTGAGCACAAAAATAATCGAGAAAGTTAATGAGGGCAATACAATTGAAACATCTGAGACAACTGTGAGGAAAAATATTCTTTCAAGACTTTTCACGAGTCTTGACCCTGAGCCGGATATTGTTGAGCGCGAGTTCGGTTCTGTGTATTACACCTGGATAAGCGAGGTGCGGCCTGGCGAGACCTACAAGATTTCTGTAAGAACAAACTGGATTTTTCCTCTGCTCATAATATTTTTTATTGTCGCGATTGTGGTTCTCGCAAAGCAATACACAAAAACAAATCTCGTCCTGAAAAAAAGAGTTTCATTTGTGAAAGCTAAAGGAGGGGAATTCGCTCTGAAAGTTTCTATCTTAGTCAGTGCCAAGAGTTATGTCGAGAGAGTTAATGTCGTGGACAGGCTTCCTCCTTTAGTTGATATTTATGAGCGGTTCGGCGACAACGAGCCGTCTAGGATAGATAAGAGAAACAGAAGAATAGAATGGAATTTTGAAAAGCTTGAGGCAGGAGAAATCCGCGTGCTGTCTTATATAATTTACTCGAAGGTTGGTGTGCTCGGAAAGTTCGCTCTGCCAACAGCAAACGCAATTTACGAAAAGAACGGCAAGATTCAGGAATCAGAGTCAAACAGGGCTTTCTTTGTAACAGAGCAAAGAGGCAAGAAAGAGATTGAGGAAGATTGATCCTGGTGATTAAGGAGAGAAATGCTTATAAATAATTAGTTCATGTTGATTTAGGAAAATTAAAATGAGTAAATTAAGTTACCTTTTGATAGGATTTATGACTGTAGGTCTCGCTGGAGGACTTATGGGCTGGGCTACAGGAAATAAAGTTGCAGAATTTGTATTATTTCCAGAACAAGCTTATGTTGTGCCTGACTTAAATAGGGATGAGGAACGTGATTTAATAATTGAGTTAAGATCAGGATATAAAATTCCAAGATACGGGGTTAGAGACGGAAAAGAGATAAGATATGTTCCAGCATCAGAGATAATGAAGATAAACCCTGATACCACAATTGATTACGGAGAAATAGAAAGAGAATTGAATAAATAAATTCTTCTTCCAAATTTTATTTCTTAATTTCTTAAAACCACAAACAACAAACCTTAAAAATTAAATAATTCTTTCATTTACAAGCCCTCTGTAGCTTAGTGGTTAAAGCGCCTGGCTGTAGATAATCTAGGGTGGAGAT
>CAYUGD010000025.1:0-6075 GCA_964444275.1 Candidatus Woesearchaeota archaeon | reverse complement strand
TTATTCAATTATTGAATTGTCAAAAAAACTCAAAAAAAACAAAAAAGTAAAAGAGACGCCCATCTTTACTGGCGATGTTTATAATTATTATCAGGAGGTTTGTCTGAAAAACAAGTCAGAGGTTTTGACACAAAGACGCGTGGGCGACATTATTCAAGAGTTTGATATGCTTGGGATAATTAATGTAAGAGTTGTTTCAAAAGGGCGCGGAGGGCGTATGAGAGAAATAAAACTTGCAATTTCAAAGCCACTCATCGAGAGAGCTAAAAAGATAGTTGAAGAAAGTTTAGACTATAAATAATAAAATGGATTCAAAAGAAATTCTTCGGTTTTGTATGGAAAAAGGTTTGTTAATAGAGCCAGAAGTTCTCAATCTTTTGAGCGAAGCTAATGATAAAAAATTTGCTAAACTTATCATTGAGAAAATTGCAGAGACGCACGGGCGGAAAGTCATAACGAAAAATTTTCTCGAAAAAAATAAAGAACAGGTTAAAGAGTTTTTTTTAACACTTCCTGAAGAAAACCGGAAAAGTCTGGAGAAATTAAAGATTAAGTTAGGATTGCAAATAGAAATTTCAAAGGAAGTTTCGAGAACCCAGACAACCTCTTTTTCTAAAAATAAAAATCCTCAGAAAACAAAACAGAATACAGGAACTGGCGCGAACAAAATAGAGAGAGGAGATTCAAATGTTTATGTTTCTTTTAATCCTCTTTCTGCGACGAAAAAGATAGAAGTAGGTGATTTTGTCAGGAATCTGAGAAATAGGTTTCACCAAATGAGAGGGTTGTTACAGGAACGCCACGAGCTTGATAATCTTATTTCTATAAATAAACTTTCAAATAAAAGGCAGAAAATTTCCGTTATTGGGATGGTTTATGACAAAAGAATTACAAAAAACAAAAACATCTTATTTGATGTTGAGGATCTTACTGGCAGGGTTCGTGTGTTGGTTAATCAGAATAATCCAGAACTTTATCAAATGGCGGAGGAGATTGTATTAGATTCTATTATTGGATTTAGTGGGTTTGGCGACAAAGAGATTTTTTTTGCTAACAAAATTATTTTTCCTGATATAAAAGTTCAGGAAAAGAAGAAATCTCCTGTTGAAGAGTATGCTCTTTTTTTAGGCGACCTTCATTATGGAAGCAAGTTTTTTAGAGAAGAAAGTTTTGAAAAATTTATAGATTATATCAACGGAAATCTTCCTAGAACAAATAAAAAAGAGATTGAAAAAATAAAATATATCTTTCTAGTTGGTGATGTTGTCGCTGGCGTTGGGAACTATCCTGCGCAGCAAGATGACTTAAAAATTGATGATATTGAAGAGCAGTTTAAAAATCTTGCGGAACTTTTGAAAAAAATAAGGAACGATGTAAAAATAATTATTTCTCCTGGGAATCACGACGGAGTTCGACTTATGGAGCCCCAGCCTACTTTTGACGAGAAATACGCTTGGCCGTTGTTCAATCTTGAAAATGTAATTCTCACAGGGAACCCTGCTTATGTAAATATTGGCGCGAAAAAAGAAAAAGAATTTCCTGGTTTTGACGTTCTTACTTACCATGGGTTTTCATATCCTTATTACGCGAACAATGTTCCGAGTCTTTCAAAAAAGCGACTTAATGCTCCTGGCAAAATAATGAAATACTTACTAAAAAACAGACATCTCGCACCAACAAATTCCTCTACTCAATATTTCCCTTCTGAGGAAGACCATCTTTTAATCAAGAAAATTCCCAACATTTTTGTTTCAGGCCACACACATAAAATGGCAGTTTCTTTCTATAAAGGAGTTTTAATAATCTCTGTGGCGGCGTGGGAACATGAAACAGAATATCAAAAGAGAAAAGGAAATAAGCCTGATTTCTGTAAAGTGCCTATGTTAAACCTAAAAACAAGAGCAATTAAAATTTTGGATTTTGAAAAATGAACACGCAACAATATTTTAAAGAAATTGAAAAGAAAACAAAAGAGGTTTATGCTGTTGCGAACGAGGCACGGGCGAAAGGATTTGACCCAGCGAAGAAAGTTGAGATTCCTCTTGCGAGGAGCCTGGCTGAACGAGTTGTGGGTTTGGTTTCTGTGGTTTATCCGCAGATGGAAGGAACAAAAATAGTAAAAAGGATTCTTGAACTAGAAAGAGATTTTGGGAAACTGAATATGGCGGTTTCTTTCAGAATTGCAGAAGAAGTTGCAAAACAAAAATTCTGTAAATTTGCAAGCCTTCTTGAAGCGATTGACGCAGGCATAAGAATTGGATTCGCATACATAACTTTGGGGGTTGTTTCGAGCCCTATTGAGGGTTATACAGGGATTGAGCTTGGGAAAACAAAAGATAATAAAGAATATTTTATTGCTAGTTTTTCAGGTCCAATAAGGAGCGCGGGGACTACTGCAAGCTGCGTCGTGCTAATGCTTATTGATTATTTGAGGGAATTATTTGGTTATGCAAAATACGACCCGACAGAAGAAGAAGTGAAAAGATATGTTACTGAAAATTATGATTATCATGATTACATTACAAATCTCCAGTATCTTCCTACGGTTGAAGAAGCGACTTTTCTCGCAAAGAACCTTCCTATTCAAATTTCAGGCGATCCCACAACAAAAACAGAGGTTTCAAATTACAAGAATTTACAGAGGGTTGAGACGAATTATATTCGGGGCGGAATGTGTCTGATTTTTTCAGAAGGACTTGCGCAGAAGGCAAAAAAAGGTTTGAGACTTCTTAAAGAAGTGAAGTCAAAAGGATTCAAATCTAATGGCTGGAATTTTCTTGAAGATTATGTAAAGCTTCACGAGCAAAGAGACACAGGAAAGAAAAAAAGTGCTCCAACATATATCAAGGATTTGGTTGCGGGCAGGCCGGTGTTTGGTCACCCTTCTAAATCGGGGGCTTTCAGGTTTCGATACGGACGAGGCAGAAATTCCGGCTTCAGCGCAGCGTCAGTTCATCCTGCTACAATGGCAATAACAGATTCTTTTATCGCAGTAGGAACGCAGCTAAAAATAGAGAAACCATCAAAAGGGTGTGTGATTACTTCGTGTGATGAGATTGACGGACCAATTGTCAAACTGTTCAACGGAAGCGTTAAAAAACTAAAAAGTAAAGAAGACGCAAAAAAACTCTATCCTGATGTTGAAGAAATAATTTATCTTGGCGATATGCTTTTTCCTTTTAGCGATGTTAAAAACAGAAATTCAAATTTGATAAGACCAGGGTATGTTGAAGAAATCTGGGGTTTGGAGCTGCGCAAGAAAAATCCAGAATTGGAGAAAAATACTGATTACTTCAATATTGATTTTGAAGACGCTGTGAAAATAAGTTCTCAAGAAGGGATTTCACTGCATCCTGAAAATATTTTTTACTGGACCCAAATTTCAAAAGAACAATTCTTTGGGCTTTTAGAATGGCTAAAAAATTCCAAAGTTGATAAAAAAATAATTTTGCCTTATACAAAAACAGACCAAGAAAAATTTAAGCTTGGCAAGAGAGCACTTGAGATTTTGGGGGTTGAGCACGATGTGATAATAGAAAATGTAGTGATTGACTTAAAAAACAGCCGGGCTTTATTTGCGAATCTTGGATTAGACTGGAAGATTTTAGACAAACAAGAAATTATGTTGAACGAGATGGTTTCTGAATTAGAATCTGGAATAAACAAATCTGGACTTTTTAAAAATCCAGAAATTTCCCAGAATGAAAATTTGATTCTTTCGGTTGTGAATAGTCTTTCTGATTTTGGGATTAGGGATAAAGCAGGGGAGTTTATCGGCGCGAGAATGGGCCGTCCTGAAAAAGCGAAATTGAGAAAACTTAAAGGAAGCCCGAATGTTTTGTTTCCTGTGGGTAAGGAAGGCGGGAGATTGAGGAGCATGCAAGCGGCTTGTGAGACAGGGAGTGTCAGAGCAGAGTTTCCGGTTTGGTTTTGCGAAGAGTGCAAAAAAGAAACGATTTTCAGTGTCTGCGAGAATTGTGGGAAGCCATGTAAAAAAATGTTTTACTGTCCTGAATGTAGAGAAACCTCTTTCGAAAAATGTGAAAAACATCAAAAATCAAGACCTTATTATTACAGGCCGATAGATATCAATCATTATGTGGAAAGCGCAAAAAGGAACCTTGGTTTGAGAAATGATGAAATGCCTGTTTTGATTAAGGGCGTAAGAGGAACGAGTTCCAAGGACCATCGCACCGAAAGAATTGAAAAAGGAATCTTAAGAGCAATGTTTGATTTACAGGTAAACAAAGACGGAACAGTGAGATTTGACGCAACAGAGTTGCCTTTGGTTTGTTTCAGGCCAAAAGAGATTTCTGTGAGTGTTGAAAAGCTCAAAGAAATGGGATACCTTCGAGACATTAACGGAGAGGAATTAAAAAATGACGACCAGGTTTTGGAGTTAAAGCCCCATGATATTTTGCTGCCTAGTTTTCCGGAAACTGCTGACAGGGCTGATGATGTTTTCGTAAGATTGTGTAACTTTATTGACGAGCTTTTAGTAAGATTTTACAAAATGAAGCCTTTTTACAACGTGAGAAAAAGAGAAGACCTTGTGGGGCATCTTGCGGTTTCGATTGCTCCGCACAATTGTGGCGGCGTGGTTTCGCGGATTGTTGGATTTTCGAATACACTTGGTTGTTTCGCAAGTCCTTATATGCATGCTGCAATCAGGCGTGACTGCGACGGCGACGAAATGGCAATATCACTTCTCGGAGATGTCTTGCTTAATTTTTCAAAAGCGTTTCTTCCGAGCCACAGGGGCGGAACACAGGATTCCCCAATTGTTTTAAATGCCAAAATCAACGCTGGAGAGGTAGATGACCAAATTCTTGATTTCGAAATTCTTGGAGGACATCATGAATACCCTTTAGAACTTTACGAGCTAGCTGAGAAAGGGAAGCATTCTTCAGAGGTCAAGGTTTACGATGTGAAGGCGGCTTTGCGGGAAGGGAGAGATTCTTTCAAAGGAATAGGTTTTACGCATGATACAGAAAGCATCAATGAAGGGGTTGTTTGTTCCAGCTATAAAACGCTTGCTACAATGCAAGAGAAAGTCCAGCACCAGATGGAACTTGTTGAGAGAATCCGCGCAGCCAATACTTCAGACACTGCAAGACTTGTCATTGAGAGACATTTTCTTAAAGACATGAAAGGAAATCTCAGGAATTTTTCAATGCAGAATTTTAGATGTGTTGCGTGCAATGAGATTATGAGGCGCCCTCCTTTGAAAGGTGTTTGCCCAAAATGTGGCGGCAAAATAATTTTCACAACGCACGAAGGCGGCGTAAAAAAGTATCTCGAACCTGCGCTTGAATTAGCTAAAAGATACAATCTCTCTCCATATATTCAGCAAAGTCTGGAGCTCACAAAAAGATATATTGATTCTGTTTTTGGAAAAGAAGCTGAACAACAGGAAGCTCTGCAGAAGTGGTTTTAAAATTATGACTTATTATCAATTATTTAAGTATATTGTTCATCCCAGAATTTTTCAAATTTTTCTCTTAAATCTTTGTTTAGAGGATCACTTAATGTCTTTACATAATTTATAAAATATTCTTCAATTTTATCTAAAAAAAGATGAGGGTTTATTAAGACTATCCCTTGTTCTTCAACAAAAATAAAGGGGGCAGAATAATCCCCACTTATACTGATATTCTTTCTGGTTAATCCATCATGGAATAATCCATGTCTAACTTCTTTAACAATAACATCTAATGCCTTCTCTTGATATGAAGGAACCGAAAATATATTCTTTAAAGCATTTTTTATTAATTCAGTAGATTCTCCTTGGGTAGTCTTTTTTCCTCTCTTAAATTGTTCTATCCCTTCTATTTGGCTTATACATATCATTAAGATAACAAATCCTGCATGAATTTCTCCCTGAAGAATTCTGGCAATATCAAAAAACCATCCCCTTACCCTATCATAATAAATATTTATTTTTGTATCTAAATTTAAATCATACCCTTCAGTTTTAATAACATCTCTAAATATCTTTTGAGAATCAATTTAAGGATCAAAATAAAAATTAGGGCTTATAGCTCTCCTTGTCATTCTTTATTTTATATAAAATGA
>CAYUGD010000024.1:0-6557 GCA_964444275.1 Candidatus Woesearchaeota archaeon | reverse complement strand
TGAATTTTTACAGCATTGACGCCTTCGTCGAGCTTGCGTGCCCGAGAATTGCGCTTGATGATTTTGCAAAATATGAAAAGCCTATTCTGACAATGCGCGAGGCATTGGTTGCGCTCGGAGAAAAATCCTGGGATGAAATTCTTGAGCAGGGGATTCTTTAAATCGATTAAGCAAAAAATCAAAAAGTATAAAAAGCTATTTTTGTGAGTAATAAAATGCCTAAAGAAAAATCAATCAAAATAAAAAAGAGCGACCTGTGGAAATATTCAACATTTTTTCTTTTGGCTGTTGTGATAATTTTGGTGATAATGTTTTTCAGGTGGGACTGCACAGGACAGGTTATTTCTGGAGAAGAAGCAGGGGAGAATTTAGTTAATTTTGCAAAAGAAGAAGGAATTGACTTAGAAATCATTAAAGTGGAAGATACAGGGAATTTTTATGAAATTTCCGCTATAATTAATAGTTATTCTACTTCTCTTTTAATGACAAAAGATGGAAAATATCTTATTAATGGATTAATTTCTATAGAAGAAGAAACGACGCAGCCCCAACAAACAGACACAAATTCACAAACAAGTATTCCGAAATCAACCAAGCCTGTTGTAGAATTGTTTGTAATGGCTTATTGTCCTTACGGAACCCAGGCAGAAAAAGGGATTATTCCTGCAATAGAAGTTTTAGGTGATAGTGTTGATTTTAGAATGAGATATGTTTATTATGTAATGCATGGTGAAAAAGAAGCAGACGAAAATTTGAGGGAATACTGCATTCAGGAAAATGAACCGGAAAAATTCCTTGATTACATGACCTGCTTCCTTGAGGGAGACGGAGTTGAATCTAATGGGTATATTATAGAAGGAAATGATGTTGACACTTGTTTGGCTGAAGCAGGAATTGATAAAACTGAGTTAGAGACATGTATGGTTGAAGCAGATGAGGAATTTTCAGTAACTGCGAATTTAGAAGATGAAGATTCTTGGTTGAGCGGATATTATCCTTTGTTTGATGTTGATAAAGAATTGAATGAGGAATATGGAATTGGCGGAAGTCCAACTTTGGTAATTAATGGGGTTGAGGTTTCAAGTGCAAGAGATTCTGCAAGTTATTTAAATGTTATTTGTTCTGCATTTACAGACGGAAATGCTCCTGAAGAATGTTCAGAAGTTTTATCTTCAGAAACCCCAAGTGTTTATTTTGGCTGGGAGGGAACAGGGACTTCAACAACTGCTCAGTGTTAGAAAGATTTAGTTTTTCTTTTTATGGTTCTTGCCAATAATCATAGCGGCAACCACGATAAGAACAATAAATTTTCTCCCTCCTCTTCGTAAATTTTTTCTTCTTTATTATTTTAAAGTCTCAACAAATCTTTTTAAAAGACTAAAATTTTTTTGATTTGTTCTTTCAAAATTTAACAGTCCTTAGGACAATTTATATCGTTGAAAGGAGGTGAAAAAATGAAAAAGAGTTTAACTTTAATTGGTTTAATTTTTGGAGTTCTTCTTTTTGTTGGTGTAGCAGGATTTGTTAATGCTGATTCATCTGATGACATGGTCGTGAGAGTCAATGTTTTGGAATCAGAGATTAGCATTTCTGTTCCTGACCAAGTATCTTTTGGGAATATTGCTGCAGGTTATGTTTCAGAAAGACAAGATGTTGATGTGATTAATGATGGAACTGTTGATGTGAGTATATCTGCAGAACTTGAAGAAGATGATGACATCTTCCAAAATCTGGCTTTTAGAGATATTTTAGAAGATCCTTTAACAAGCATAGATTTTTTTGAGATTGAAGTTTTAAAACCAAATAATGTTGGTGAAGAAAGAGACGAAAGAATCTATATGTATTTGGATTTGTCTGATTATGACGAAGAGGTAACTGAAATGATGGGCCATAACGCAACTGTGATTTTTACTGCAGTTCCACTTTAAGAAAATGAAAAAATTGTTGTTATTTTTATTTGTTCTTTTATTTCCACTGGCAAGTGCTGTGACACTTTCAATGTCTCCCCAACAAATAGATTTTATTGGAAATGTAAATGAAGAAATTTGCAACGAAGTGACATTGAAAACAGATGGCGGAGGCGTCTTGATTGGAGAAGACCGGTGGGCTGAAGAAGGATATTCTGAAAGAAAATTAAAACAGCATAATCTTGAAAGCAGCGAATTAAAATTATATCTGGATTATCCAAAAAGTATTGAAATTAATAATAATGAAATAATTGAAGTATGTTTGACTGGAAAAAAGAAAGGAAATTATCATGGAGCTCTTTTGTACAGGGTTGAAGGGAAACCTGTTCGCGTGGGAATTTGGATGAATGTAAGTTTAGATAGCTCGGCCTCAAAAATAACAGGGAAGATCATTAGTAAAATTGATGAAGAAGAAAATTTCAGTTTCCTTGTTATTCTCCCAGTAATCTTAACAATAATTCTAATCATTCTTCTAACAAAACTAAATAAAAAAGGGAAAGTTACTTTAAAGAAAACAAATAAAAATAGAACATATTAATTCTTCCTCAACCTGAATACTGACAAAAAGATATATTTTGCAGAATAATAATACTTATAAAATAATATGTAATTCAATAATGGTAAAATGAAGAACATATGCAAAAAATCCGGGGCAAGAAGCAATCACGAACTTTTGCACGACGCTGTTAAGGATATAAACAAAAAAATCCACGAGCTGAACGAAAAAGATTGGGAAAAGTTCAAAGAAGGATTGAGAGAAAATTTTTTAATGGTTCTCGGGCTTCAGGAAATGATGCAGACAATGTTAATACAGAATTCTCAGCAAAAGAGGGAATATTAATGAGCGTTGAAAAGTTGAAAATGAAAAACAGATACATAGGAAAAATAGAAGGTGAGAAAATTTATTATAATTCTGAAAAGAATATTTATCTAAAGAAAAAATTTCTCAGGTTAAGAGAAATAAATGACCCTTCTAAGTTGGTAAAAATAAATGAGCTGGAAAAAAAGGCAAGAGAGTGGGATGGATTAACAAAAATTATAAATGAGAAAATCCGGAGATTAGGAAAAGAAGAAAGAGAAGAATTTGAAGAGCGTTCAAAAGACAATTGTAATTATAAAGGTTTTTTCGAGAGATATGGCATGTCCTACTCAAATCCGGATGATGAAAAAGTCAGAGTTATAACCTATCTCGAGATGTCTGAAAAGTATAAACCTATTCTAAACTCTTTCTTTAGAGAATAACAATACTTATAAATATACAAAATATTACATTTAAATGGATTTAGAAAAAAAGGTCGGCGGAAATAATCTAAGTTTCTTCAAAAGGATTTTAAGGAGAGCAGCGCCTTATGTTGTTGCTGGTTTAGTAGCTTCTCCTACAATTGGTTGTAAAGAATCTCCAGGGCCAATTTCTGTTGAAAACACTATAACTCCCTCAACCGTTCAAAGCGGCAGTAATATTTACTTGGAAGTAGAAGTCACAAATTATGGCGGAGAAGTAACAATTGAAGAAGTTTCTGCGCGGGAAAGGGTCATTAGTGGCTGGGCAGCAGGACAGGAGGCCTCAGCAAATTTGCCAGTAACAAATTATGAAATTGACGCTCATAGAACAGAAACAATTTTCAGCAGGTCTGCACCTGTTTTGAATATCCCTCCTTATGGAACTCCTTTAAATATACAAAATATTACATTTGAAATGACTGTAACAGTTGAGTCAGATGGCGGCGATGATTCAGATGTCTGTACTTACACTGTAACTCCTGCTTACACTTATAGTTCCTCAAGTAGTCGTCAAGCTGAAAGTGAAAAAGAATCCACAAGAGCAGGAGGGATTGTTCAAGCATTATCTGAAAAGTAAAAAACACATTGATTTTTTAATTATTCATCTATTCCCAATAAAAAAGAAATTTAGGAAGCTAAAACAGTTTTCCTATTCTTCTCTTTGGATTCTGGGATTAATCCCAAATCTTTTTTAGTCAAAAACCATGCAAACTTAATAAAATTTCTTGCAATTTCATTTTCTATATTAAGCTTGTACATATCAGACTTTCCAACTCTTCTGGTTTTGACAATTATTCCTTTTTTAAGAAACTCGTCAAAAAAACTTTTAAGAGAATTATAGCTAATTCTTGCTTCTCTTGCCATGTCAGTCATATTAAAGTCAAAGAAATGATTTCCAATAAGAAAATCCAAGAACCTTAACTTAGGAGTATCCCCAAAATATTCCAAGAATGCTGATTTATTTTTGATGTCCATAAAAGATACAATTTATGGACATTTATAAAACTTTCTGTAAACAGCACTTAAACTATCAAAAACAGAAACATTTAAAATACTATCATAATTAGTATATTCATGTCATCAGAACTTGAAAAAGAAAAAGCGCAGGTGATGTTTAAACTTGCATATTCAAAGAAGAATTGGGGGACAAAATATGACAGGCTGGAGCATTTTAAGAGGTTTCCACATCTAAAAAAAATAATAAAAGAACTTAAAAAAGTCGGCTGGCTCATTGTAAAGAACAAGCCAAATTATACAGGAATTTCATTAAATCCAAAACACAAAAAAGAAATAGTGAACTTCATAGAAGAATACATACCTGAATTAACAGAAAGTTTTAGAGGATAAAATTTTTTTATTTTTTATAAACTTCATCGTGATGTTTATATTTTTCAATTATAACTGTTTTTCTTTTTTCATCAATAGAATAAATAAGAACATAATTCCCAATATGAACTCTCCAGTAATTTTGAAGGGGTTTTTTTAATGGCTTAAAATGATAAGGGTTTTCTTTTATTTGCTTTATTTTCTTGCTAATGTAAATTGAACTTATTCTGTCTTTTTTGGCAAGTTTTTTAAGAATCCTCTCAACCTCTTTTCTCACCTCAACACCATACATTTTAGTTTAACCCAAAATACTCATCCCAGTTGTCAATCTTGATAGTTTCTTGATTCTGAGCTTTTAATAACTCATTGATAAATTCCGGTCTTAACTCAGATTCCAACATTTCTTTTCCGTATATATTTAAAATTAAATTAATCGCATCGCTTTTATCTTTCAGGTTCTCTTTGGCTTTTACTATATTCAAAATCCTATTTGCATGCTCATCTATATTAACAATAGCTTTTACCATCTTAATATGGTATTAACATCACATTAATCTTTATAAATTTTTCTTTTTTTCCATCAGCCCTGAATACTAACAAGAACTATTTCTTTAGACAATAATAATTTTTATAAAAATTAAAATTAATCTCCTATAAATCTCTTTTTTAAGAATAATTATAAACAGGGAATATTTTTATATTCCTTATTATTAAAAATCTTATGTTTTTGGGAACAAGAATAAAAAAGAGGATTGATACAAAACAATTTATTAATCTTGTTAAGAGATACCAAAGAGGACAGATAGAATGTACAGAACACACCTTTTTCAGATTAAGTGAGAAACAGAGGAAAATCTTTACCTGCGATGAATTAAAAAGGGTTTTGGTTGAAAAAATTCCTTTTTTAGTTGGTCTTCAGCATAATCAAAATCACGCAGTATTTTACAAATATCAGAACAAAAACTTTAAGATTATATTAAACATCAATGACAGAAAGATTAAAATAGTTACGTTTTATTTTATAGAAGAATGGCAAATACTAAAGATATAAAACCAAGGCATTTAGAGGCAGAAGGGGAAATGGATTATGATCATGTAAATGATATTCTATTTTTCAAAGTTAAAGACAGAGAATATGATTTTTCTATTGAGTTTCAAAATATGGTTATAGATATAGATAGGGAAAAGTTTGTGGTTGGGATTCAGATTTTTAATGCTTCGGATTTTTTAGGAATCCAAAAAGTGAATTTAAGTAAAGTTCCAAAATGGCAGTTTAAGGCAAAAATTGATAAGGGGATAATTGAATTTCGTTTAAATTATCAGATAGAAATCAGGAATAGGATAATAGATAAGAACCCGATAATAATTCAGGAAAATAAGTCAAATCTTCCAAGCCCCCAGATGGTTGTTGCTAATTAAAGTCACATTAAAATTTTATTTTAATTCTCTATTTACTTCTTATAATGACAAGAAGATGTTTTTAAAAAACAATAATGCTTATAAAGTGTTTTAACTAAGTGCGGGTATGGAAGTCGTGAGGTTTTTCCAATTACCGAATTCTTTTGTTTCTCTTAACGATAACGCTGATGCTCATTCCTGTCTAGCAGGATATTTACACAGAGCTGAAAGGAGGTTTAATTAAAAAGAATGAAAAAATTTCTAAACAAGAAAGTTAGTGTGTTTGGAAAAGCGGTGCCGGTGTTTGCGTTCGTGATTCTCGGATTGGCTCTAACAAGTGCTGCGTTATTGAGTTATTTTGGTGTGATTACTGGAAATGTGGTAGTTAGCCAAGGTTTATTGGTTGATGGATTATCTTGGGATGATTCTGATTTAACAGATACTTATGAAGACTTTACTTCATTAGAAGAAAGAACTTTTGTAACAATGCATTGGTTAGATAATCAAGCTGATATTGATGCAAATGTTAACCTTGATTTAACAAAAAGTGCTGATAGTACTCCAAATAGTATAGATGAAATGAGT
>CAYUGD010000023.1:0-6675 GCA_964444275.1 Candidatus Woesearchaeota archaeon | reverse complement strand
CCACAGAAAACCTAACAAAATTGAATGAAATAGTGGGAGAACTTCTTGAGATGAAGGTCCCTGACACAATATTCAAATCTGCGCAGGCCGATTCCTCGATATTTTTTCCTGGACTGGAATTTATCAATATGGATTTTGTCCAGGCAGTTGCAGGCGGGAATTACACAGGAGAAAACGAAGAGAATTACAAGAAAGCTGTGAGTGCATGGCAGCAGGAAAATCTGGATGTAACTTTTGATTTTAACAAATTTTCTGCAGATTACGACGCTGGGGCAGAATCCCTAGCCAGCACTTTTGAATTCATGATAGAGGAAAGATCAGACGTAAATTATGATTACTTTATTTTTGTTCCTGCGCTGGAAGGAATCGGTTTTGACAAGAAAATGCGGCAGAAAGATAATTTTTATTACGCTCCTCTGGGCGAGGCAGGTGTTTCAAGAATTAGTTTTTACACAACAGAAGACATTAGCTTCGCAGCAGTCCCTGTATTTATCTCGCCTTCTGCCAGCAGACTCTCTGTTGCAGGCCCTTCTTTCATCCCTGAAGAAAAACCGAGAACACTTATTTTAGTATTAATCTTAATTTTGTTAGCAATCCTCGGCGTTGTCGCGTATATGGTGTTATTCCAGTGGTACAAAAAGAAATACGAAGGATATCTTTTCCCAAACAGAAATGACCTTTACAATGTGGTCCACTATGTAAACAGGTCGAAAAGGAAAGGAGTAGAAAATAAAAAGATAATTAAAAATCTGAAAAAAGCAGGATGGAATTCTGAGCAAATAAGATATGTCATGAGAAAATACGAGGGAAAGAGAACAGGCATGGTTGAGATCCCAATAACTAAACTAATCAGAAAAATTGAAAAAGAGAAAACAAAAAAGCGCGAAGGGCGAGGCGAAAATCCGCACACCTCAAGGAATCACCCAAGACGTCCCGGGCCATAAGAACAAGAAAATAACAAACAACCACACAAAAATTTAATAAGCCTTTTTGACAAAAATTATTATGGTGGCAAAAATGATAAAGAACTTTTTTAAAAAGATTTTCTTCAAGATATTCAGGCAGAAAAAAGAGTTGAAACTTGGATTTTACGGACCGCCGAACGCAGGAAAAACCAGTTTGGCGAATAGAATCTGCAAGGATTTTACCGGGGAAGAAATAGGAAGTGTTAGCAAAATCCCGCACGAAACGCGGACAGTTCAGTTCAAGGAAAAAGTTGAGATTGAATACAAAGGCAGAAAAATGACTTTCAAAATGATTGACACACCCGGAATCGCCACAAAAATTGATTACGAGGATTTTATGAAATTCAAACTGAAGAAAAAAGAGGCTAAAACCAGGGCAAAGGAAGCGACGCAGGGAGTTGTCGAGAGCATAAAATGGCTCGACGATATGGACGTCGTCGTGGTTGTCCTTGACTCAACGAAAAACCCATATAATCAGGTAAATATAACAATTCTCGGGAATCTTGTCGCAAGAAAAATTCCTGTCCTGATAGTCGCGAACAAAATCGACCTCAAAAAATCAAGCATAAAAAAGATAGAATCAGCATTTCCCGAATACGATGTCGTGGGAGTAAGCGCCAAATACGGAAAGAATATTGAAGAGTTTTACGAATCGATATTCAAGATGGCGAAAAAGGCTTGAACGCTAAAAACTATAAAAAAGAGAAAATAAAAATCAGAAAAATTAAAAACTATATTCCACAATATATATTATAGAGTAAACAAAAGATGGCGAAGCGGAAGAAAAAAAAGATAGGAAAAATAAAAGGGTTCAGTATCCAGTTCCTCCCTTATTCTGAAATAAGAGACCTGGACAGCACCTTGCGAATAAAAAAAATATTGAAAATTGTTTTAGGGAATAATATTCTGATTCTGCAGGGAAGGTTAAGACCAGAAGAGGAAACAAGACTTATCGAAGACACAATGGCTATGATAGGACATGTGAAGAAATTTCGCGGCATAGAACTCGCGGTCATCTCAGGCAACGGCAATAAATTGGGGTTTTTTAGAAGAGTCAAAAATAATCTCGCAAACGCTATTGCAGGCGGAGAGCTTGGCGCCCTGACAATTCTCGGACCAGCCACAATTGTAAAAGAAATAAAAAGAAATCCAAAAAAGATTGAGTTGTTGCTGAATAAGTGATTAGTTTAAAATACTTTATAATCTAAAAACACACAAAACTTTATAATTATTCCTTACATATATTTTATATGCCACACCAGTGTGTTAGATGCGGGAGAATCATTCCTCCAGGGAGTCGTGAATTGTTAGAGGGTTGCAAAGAATGCGGCGGTCATTTTTTCTTTTACATACGAGAAAACCAGATGAAAGAAGTGAAAAACAAGATTATAAACATTCCAACAAAAGAAAAAAAGAAAATCGAGAAAGACATCAGAGACATGGCAGGAATAACCAACGAAGATGCTCCAGTTATTCTCGACATTGAATCTGTGAGAGCGGTCGGCGAAGGGAAATTCGAGATTGATTTGATTAAACTTTTCAGAAAAGACCAGCCACTGATTTACAAACTCGAAGAAGGAAAATACATAATCGACATGGAGTCACTCCTGAAAACAAACGTCAAAGAAGAGGAAAAGATTAAGAATCCTGGCGAAAGGAAAAAATAATTCTTTAATTATTATATGCCTTCTATTATAATTAATTATTTAAACTCCTTCCTTATCAAAGATTTATGCCCAGATATTTAGCAAAATATACAATTTATTTCGTAAGTATTGAATCAGATGTTGAACATATGAGGCCTATTTTTGAATTAAATCGTAAAAATTTTGGTAAGAATGAAAAATGGAAGCTTAAAACAGAGTATTATCATGATTTTGTAGCACAAGATGAAAAAAAGGCTATAGAAATTGCAGAAAATCGCAGGAAAAGTTTTTATTCCTCTTCTCCAAGCACCCACAATATAGGAGCAAATCTTGAAGAACTACTTGAGGTCAGAGAAATTCAGTTAATAGATTCTAATTCCAAGAAAAAATAATTACTCAATAAACTTATAAATATTCTTATCCTTTTTTTGATATGACCAGAAAAATTAACTCTGTTCTGAAAGAGGTTTTGGAAAAAATCCGCGTCCCAGAAGATGACACAAAAAAAATTAAGGATTCTCTAAAAGAATTTCTAAAGAAATTGGATAAAGAAATAAAGAAGTCAAAAATTAAAGCAGAGGTTTTTGTCGGCGGGAGTTTTGCGAAGGACACGATGATAAACAAGGGAAATTATGACATAGATATTTTTATAAGATTTAATAAAAAACACGGGGACAGCGAACTTTCCAAACTGACAGAAAAAATTCTCAAGGGAGTGAGAGCAAAGCGTGTCCAAAAAGTTCACGGGTCAAGAGATTACTTCCGTATTAAAATCACAGATAATATCACGTTTGAAATAATTCCTGTGAGAAAAATCAGGAAGCCAGAGGACGCTGAAAACATTACAGACCTTTCCTATTCCCACGTGAAATACATTAAAAAAGCACTTAAATCAGAAAAAAGAAATCTCTCGGACGACGTCAGGCTGGCAAAAGCTTTTTGCTATGCAAACAAATGCTACGGCGCAGAGTCATATATAAACGGCTTCTCAGGATACGGGCTCGAATTGCTGGTCTATCATTACAAAGGATTTCTAAATTTTCTCAGAGCTGTTTCAAAAGCAAACCTGAAATCCAAGGAGAAAAACAAAATAGTAATTGACATAGAAAAACAATATAAAAATAAAGGCCGGGTTTTGATAGATATAAATTCTGCGAAACTCCAGAGCCCGATAATTTTGGTAGACTCTACGTATAAGAGAAGAAATGTTCTGGCTGCGCTTTCTGAGGAAACTTTCAGGGAATTTCAAAAAGAAGCAAAAAAATTCTTAAAAAATCCGAGTGTAAAAGCATTTGAACCGAAGAAACTAAACCTGGAAGAAGCTAAGAAAAAAGCAAAAAAGAAAGGGAACGAATTTATTTTCCTCGAAACAAAAACAAACAAACAGAAAGGAGACATCGCAGGAAGCAAACTTCTCAAATTTTACAATCATCTAAAAAAGGAAATAAAAAAGTATTTCAAAATAAAGTCAAGCGACTTTGAATATGATGAACAATACAAAAAAGGAAAAACAGCAAGGTTTTTCTTCGTCGTAAAAAGGAAAAAAGAAATTTTGATTAAAGGACCTGCACTAAAACAAAAAGAGCATGTCAAAAGATTTAAAGTCAAGAACAAGCCAATATTCACCAAAAAAGGCAGAGTTTATTCAAAGAAGAAAATTAATTTCACATTAAAGAAATTCATTAAAGATTGGAAAAAGAAAAATAAGAGACAGATAAAAGAGATGAGTGTCAGTGGGTTGAAAATTAAGGAATTAAGATTTTAATTTCTTTTGTTTCCGGTTGCTTTCTTGAAAAGAGACGCGAACGCCTGTGCAAAGAATTCAGAGTTAACCCAAATCGCGATATCATTTTCTTTTTCTTTCGGATTTGTCGAACCTTTTGAAATATAGAAAAGGATTTCTCTTCTGTCAACTATAAAGAATTTCGCTTTTATATCTACTTTTTTTATTTTAATTCCGAGGCTAGTGGATATTTTTTTGATGAGGTTCTGGTCGCCTGAGAGAGCAACTTTTGTTTTTACGCCTTCTTTATTGAGTACCTCCAGAGTTTGTTTGAAGAGTTTTAATTTTGCGTAAACGTCCTCTGCGCTTGTGCAAATTATCACTTCTTTTTTTGCGTTTCTAAGGATTTCGTTGAGATAATTTGCTATGTTTGATTTTCCTTTCAACGCTGCAGACAGCTCATTTCTTTTTACAGGATTTATCCCTTTCTTATAAATTTCCTCAAGCCGTGAGAATTCTTCTTTATTTTTTAGCTCTCCGAGCATCCTGATTTTTTTCTCTGCATTGCTTCTGACATTGTTTTTCAGTTTTTCGAGAACTACGTGCGGCTTGACGCCAATGTATTTCACCGGCTTGCCGATTCTCACAATCGCAAATCCTTTTTTCTCCAGGCTTTCAAGAACGTCGTATGTCCTTGAACGCGGGACGCACGATAATTCAGCAACCTGGCCTGCAGAAGCAATTCCTTTTGCAAGCAAAGCCAGCCAAACCTTTGTTTCATACAAATTCAAATCAAAATAATCTTTTATCTTTTTGATTAAGTCTTGTTTTACGAGCATAAAAATTCAAGACTTGTATTCTTTATAAATCTTACTATTTGTTACTTTTGTTAAGTGAGAACAAGTGAGTTCTAATGTAAGAACCTGATTAAGTAACTAATCCCGATTGCGATGAAAATTCCTGCTGTGATAAAAGGCATTGCAGGGTAAAACTTCTTTTTTTCTGATCTTGCGAAAAGATATGTCAGACCGAGAGTAGCGCCGATTATGACAAGAATCGCAGGGTAAAGTCCGAGAGTTTTGAGCACAACCCCTGCGGTAATTATCGGGAAAACAACGTCGCCGCCGCCAAGAATCGCAATATCCATCTTAACTTTCTTCTTTTTCAGCTCTGATTTCTTGAGGGTCTTTTTCCATTTCTTAACTTTTTGTTTTGTCTTTTTCGATAAATAGGGAACAAAAAATCCAGAGAAAACTTTTAGAGTGTTGATTTGGTATTTTGCCATTTTTTGCATTATTCCAGAGTGCCAAACCGCCCAGATATCATAAACTGAGATGATAATCAAGAAAGCGATAACTGTGGGGACATTAAGAATCGGGACAAAAATCGCTGCAATCCCGGGGTAAATCAAAAGCTCGACAAAATTATGAACAAAGAAATTCCTGCCAAAAGTTTTGATTACTGCAAGAGGCACAGCAACCACTGCAGAAAAAATAAGCGCGTATTTGACAAAAGGCGACAGAAAACTGGTGAGCGATATCGAAAGCGCCATAACAACAACCACAAAAAACCAAAGTCTCAAAATAAATTCAATCTTAAATTTTATCAAAAACAGGAAAAGAAAAATCGCAACTACAAACGCTATAATTATTGCCGTGAAAAGGCTGTAGTAATCTGTCTCCTTCTCCGGCTTCGGCGGTTCCAATCCAAATGGAAGCTCGTTCTCCTCGCTTAAATAATGATTTACAACATAAAGTCCGATAAGCTGCGTGACAAGAAACATCACGAGAAGAACGGCGGTGATTTTCAGATTGTGTTTCATTTTTTATGAAATGAAAAATAGTTTTTAAGTTTTGGTGTTGGTAAGCCAAAAAGTTTCTATCTCAATTCGGCAATACAGCAATAGTTATGGATATTAAGGATTGTCTTTACTGTATCACCTCAACCTTGCAGTTTCCAAAGTTCTTGGGGCAGTTGTCTCGACTCTGTTAAGTTTGTAAAGCGCAGAAGCCAGGTCAAGGCATTTTGAAACCTCTCCGTGATTTACCATGATTTTTTTAGACCTCGGCCGCATGTTATTGAAGAAAGACATTATTTCATTTCTTCCGGCGTGAGCAGAAAATCCAGCAATTGTATGCACTTCAAGGTTTATTTCAACATCTTCTTCGCGCCCGTCGACGGTCATTCTGGTTTTTTTAAGTCCTTCCTGAACCTGCCTTCCCAGAGAACCGACGCCCTGATAACAGACAAAGATTATGGAATTTTTTTCGTTGCTTGCGAATTCTCTTAAATATTCTACCGAGGCTCCGCCGACAAGCATTCCAGATGTTGCGAGGACAAC
>CAYUGD010000022.1:0-6770 GCA_964444275.1 Candidatus Woesearchaeota archaeon | reverse complement strand
CATTTTCTCATTTTTCTTTCTTTAAAATGTCTTATTATAAATTCAGGGGTCACAAAATAATTTGTCAAACTCATTAATATCAAAACAAAAAAGAAAACAGGAATTATCTTTAGAAGTATCTCATTAAAAAAATTTAGACTGGAAAAAAATAAACTTTGTTTGAAGATGAACAAAAGAGAATAAATCAAGACCACAGCTATCAGGAAATACCACGGGCCTGAAACTTTTTTCGGTTTTTTCTTTTTTTTCATTTTATGTTATTTTAAAGATTAAGCTGATTATTAGCGCGATTATTATTGACAGGAAGAAAGCAGTGACGTTTCTCAAGAGAGCGAATTTTTTCCCGAGTATTGCTGATTCTGCTGGAAACTGAATTATCCCAACCGTGACCCACGAGACTAAAAAAGCTGTGACTGCGATTAGACTCACGCCCTCTTTCAGAAGTTCTCCGCCAATGATATAACTGGTGATTGGCGTCCCGATAGAAACGCTACCAACAAAGCCCCCAATTAACGAATTTAACAAAGAGTTCTTCCCGAAAACCGAGAGATAAAAAGATTTTGGAACCAGACTGATAAACAGACTAACAAGTAAGATTGTTCCTAATATTATTGGTAAAAGTCTCCAAAAAGATTTCACAGCTTTGGATACCGCTTCAAATATTTCTTGTTTGGACATTTATCTTTTCCTCGTCATTTTTGTTCCGCATTTAGGGCATTTTTTATTCATGCAGGGCTGGCCCCTCACTTGGGGTTCTTCATACCCACATTTTGGACATTTGCAAACTCCGCCAGGGCCTGCTCCAAAACCGCCCATGCGACCTCGACCGCCGCTTGCTGGAGCTCTAAAACGTCCGCCTCTTGGTCTCACCATTTTATAATTACCTCCTTGTATTTTGATTGCCTTTCCATTGACAAGTGAATCTGCAATTTTTTTTCTCGCACTACTCAAAAGCCTTGACAAGGTCGGCTGCGAAATTTTCATCTTTTTAGCAACCTTGCTTTGTCCAACTTTTTTATAATCAATAAATCTCACAGCTTCCAGCTCTTCTTTTGTCAAGATATTTTCTTCTAGGTTCCTCATCATAACGCCGGCTGGCTTAAAAAAATCTATCTTTGGCTCGAAAAAGATTCTCCTGATTCTTCTTGGTCTTGGCATGTTCTAACATTACTTGAGTTCTTTTAATCTTTTCTCTATTTCTTTCATTTCCTGTTTCAGCGCGTCTAGTTCTTGTTCCAAAAATTGTTTTTCCTGTTTCTCTGTCACAACAGGTTGCTGGACTGGCTGAACTGGAACCATTGGCATAGCTCTTGCTCTCCAACCGAATCCTCTACCAAAACCTCTTCCAAATCCTCTGAATCCAGGATTCGCAAATCCGGGGACATTAAAGCCTGCGCAATAACCCATTCCTCTTCCAGTCATTGGTCCCTGACCTGCAGGACCTGTTCCGTCTCCTCTAGGCATTTTAGTTTTCCTCCATTGCCATAAAAGGCTCATTTAGTTATGAATACCCATTCATTATACTATTTAAAGGTTTTGGTCAGACTCAAACATCTACTGTTATCATATCTGAGTAAAAATAAATCTTTAAATACTTTAGACTTATCAAAAAGAGTGCTATACAACAAGTTGATGTAAGAATATTTATAAACTACAATATATTGTATATTAAATGAATTGTCCTTATTGCGGTGGAAACACAAAAGTAACAGATAAAAGACAATCCCCAAATGGAATAAGAAGAAGGCGGGAATGCCTGAAATGCAAAAAGAGATTTACAACTTACGAAAAGATAGCCAAAAACGAACTTTATGTAATTAAAAAAGACGGGCGGAGAGAGAAGTTTGATAGAGAAAAACTTGAGTCAGGGATTAAAAAAGCGTTCGAAAAGCGTCCGGTTCCAAAAGAAAAAATTGAAAAAATGATAAATAAAATTGAGGAGCGGTTAAGGAGAAAAGGGAAAAAAGAAATCAAGAGTTCTGTCATCGGCAAGCTCGTGATGAGAAAAATTAGAAAACTTGACAATGTCGCTTACATAAGATTTGCATCTGTTTACAGAGATTTTCAGGATATTAAAGATTTCAAAAAGGAGATAAAAGGATTATAATGTCACCACAAGAACTACAACAATTGACGAAACTGAATTTAACAGAGAATCAAATCAAAGTCATCAAAGACAAATACTTGAAAAACTCGCCGACTATTGAGGATTGGTTGAAAAACGTTTGCCACAACGTTGCGTTGGCTGATATTTTACATTCTGACAGAGTTAGTGAAGAAGAAATCTTTCAGGACGTGAATTATAAAAAAATAACTTATCCTTCAAGAGGGAAAACCGCGAACATGTTTTTGCTTCACAAAGGACTAAATGAACAAAACCAAATACACAAAAATTTCAGAAGATTTCTGCAGAATCTTGAGGAAATAAATATTAGAAAGCCAGGGATTATCACCGAAACCGAGAAAAAATTTTATGAATTATTATCCAGCTTGAAATTCCTTCCTAATTCTCCTACATTAATGAACGCCGGGCGTGATTTGCAACAATTAAGCGCCTGTTATGTTCTCCCTGTTGAAGATTCTATTGATGGGATTTACAACTCTGTGAAAGAGATGGCGTTAATTCATAAAAGCGGCGGCGGGACTGGTTTTTCGTTTTCAAGACTCCGCCCTGCAGGAGACGACGTAAAAACAACAAAAGGAATCTCGTCAGGACCAATTTCATTTATGCAGATTTTTGACAAGTCAACAGATGTTGTAAAGCAGGGAGGAACAAGACGCGGTGCAAATATGGGAATTTTGCATTACACACACCCAGACATTCTTGACTTTATCGAGATGAAAAAAAAGCCCGGAGTCATGGAAAACTTCAACATTTCTGTAACAATCGACGATAAGTTTATGAGAGCAGTTAGAGACAACAAGGACTACGAATTAATAAGCCCAAGGACTGGAGAGATTGTTGGGAAACTCAACGCAAAAGATGTCTGGAAAAAACTTGTGAAAAGCGCGTGGGAAACAGGAGACCCAGGAGTAATAATCATTGACCGAATAAATAATACAACAAGTAACCCGATACCTCATCTCGGACAGATTGAATCAACAAACCCGTGCGGGGAGCAACCCTTACTCCCTTACGAACCATGCAACCTCGGGAGCATAAATCTCTCAAAATTCATAAAAGAGCCGTTCACTGAGAATGCTGATTTTAATTATGAAAAACTAAAAGAAACTATTTACACCGCAACACATTTTCTTGACAATGTTATTGACATTAACAATTATCCAATTCCAAAAATTGAAGAGATGGCAAAAAAAACAAGAAGGATTGGTTTAGGAGTTATGGGATGGGCAGAATCGCTTGTGATGCTTAGAATCCCTTACAATTCTGAGAAAGCATTAAAAAAAGCAGAAGAAGTTATGAGATTTATCAATGTTGCATGCATGAATGCTTCTGAGGAACTGGCAGAAGAGAGAGGTGTTTTTCCTGTGTGGGAAGGCTCAATTTACGACAAGAACAGCAGATCTTTTAGAGGGCAGGAGTTTTACCCGAGACATTCTGCGAGAACAACCATCGCGCCGACAGGGACAATAGGAATCACAGCAGGTTTGCAGGGAGCGGGGATTGAACCATTTTTTGCAGTTGTTTATATCCGTTACAACGCAGCAGGAATCAACGCACTGAAAAAAGGAAAAACCCCGAAATGGGAAGACACTTTTTTTGAAGTGAACCCATTATTTGAAAGAATTGCAAAAGAAAACAATTATTTTGGGTTCAACAAGGAAGAACTTTTCAAGAAAATAAGTGACAATCACAAAACACTGAAAGGGATAAACGAAATTCCAGAAAAGATACAAAATTTATTTCTTACTTCTCACGACCTAAAACCAAAAGACCACATTTTAATGCAATGCGCTTTCCAGAAATATACGGACAACGCTGTTTCAAAAACCGTTAATCTAAGAAACGAGGCAACTGAAAAAGACGTTGAAGAAGTTTACATGCTTGCTTATGAAAATGGGGCAAAGGGCGTGACGGTTTACAGAGACGGAAGCAAACAATTCCAGATATTAAATGTGAATGAAAAAAAGAAAAAAACCGAAAAGAAAAAAGAGAGGGGAAAAATGATTGAGAAATCAGAATACCAACAGATTAATACAGGACATGGACCTGTTCACTTGCACATAAATTACGATGAAGAAGGGCCTACAAGAGTTTTTGCAAACATCTCCCCAACAGGAACAGAGATTTCCGGCCTCACAAGTGCTTTGGCAATTGTTCTCTCAAAATATTTTGAACACGGAGGAGACCCTGTGAGGATTTTGAAGCACCTGAATTCAATAAAATCAGAAAGACCTTTTGGAATTGGAAAAAACAGAATTGATTCAATCCCTCATGCAATATCTGTCGCATTAAGAAACCATCTCGTAAAAACAGGGAAGCTCAAAACTTTTGTATCTGACAACGGAAATTCCGGAACAGAAAATGACAAAAATGAAAAAGGTTCTCAAGAGATAAATCCGCTGAATTCTTCTGAACAAAAAGCTCATTGTCCGAGATGTTTCAGTCCTAATGTGGGCTTTGTTTCAGGATGCTCAGGGGTAACTTGCTTTGATTGCGGTTATAGTGAGTGCAGTTAAAATGGACTTCGACAAATCAAAACTTGGACTTGTGCATATTTACACCGGCGAAGGTAAGGGCAAAACTACTGCAGGAATGGGGCTTGTTGTCAGGGCTTTGGGGAGAGGACTAAAAGTCAAGATAATCCAACTTTTCAAAAGAGACACAGGCGAGCAGTTTTTTTTCAAGAACAAAGAAGTTGAATATCTGCAATTCAAGCCGCTACATCCTTACTTCAAAAATTACGATGAAGGAGAACTTAAAAACCTGAAAAAAGAAGTTGGAAAATTTCTTGAAGAAGCGCTGAAAGATATAAAAGATTACGATTTAATTCTTATTGACGAACTTGGGCCTGGATTAAATGATAGAATTATTAATGAAGAATTGTGTTTGGGTATTATTGAGAACAAACCCAAAAATGTTGAACTTGTTTTGACTGGCAGAAACTTCCCGCAGAGTTTAATTGGCAAAGCAGATTATGTTTCAAACATTGACAAGATAAAACACCCATATGATAAAGGGATTTTAGCAAGAAAAGGCGTGGAGTTTTGAATGATAATCTGGATCTTGTCTATCCTTGACTTTTTTACTCTCATCGCCCTAACTTTTTCGCATTTTGGAATAAACCATTCTGTATATTTTCTCTTGCTCTCAGGAATTTATTTATCATCTAAATTTTTTATTTTCAAAGGCGTAATGAGTATCCCAGACCTCATCGCCGGAATTTACATTTTGCTCGTCGCAATCTTCAACTTCTCAACAAATTTTTACTATCTTATTTTTGGATGGTTTTTATACAAACTGATTTCTACCGTCATCCGTTAGAACAATAATTCTTATAAAGTATTTTGCAGAACTTAATTTATGGCGATTTTGTCTGATTCTGAAATTCTGAAGAGAATAGAAAAAGGAGACATCATCATCAAACCATTTCACAGAGAATGCTTAGGAAGTAACAGCTACGATGTTCACCTTGGGAAATTTCTAAAATTTTACACTAACGGCATTATTGACGCAAAGAAGAGGAATCCTACAGAAATGATTGAAATTCCTAAATGTGGACTTATTCTTAGACCATATAATCTTTATCTTGCGTCTACAATTGAATACACTGAAACACGCGGGCTGGTTCCTTTTTTAGATGGTAAGAGTAGTATTGGAAGATTAGGAATTCTGGTTCATAAAACTGCGGGCAGAGGAGATATTGGTTTTAAGGGACACTGGACATTAGAGATGGAAGCAGGAAAAGATGTCAAAATTTACGCAGGAATGCCTGTCGGGCAAATATTTTTTCAAGAAATTGCTGGAAAAGTTTTAAATCCATATAATAAAAAGAAGAATGCAAAATATTCTGGCCAGGGTTCAATGCCTGTTGAGTCAAGAATGTGGAAAAATTTTGGCAAAGATCCTTTCTGGAAATAATCTGCACAAAAGACTTAAATAGTTCTACAAAGAATTTTTAAATCTAAAATTGCTTAATTTGCCGCGGCTCCGTAGCTCAACTCGGCCATTGAAAAGCCGTTATGGGTTATGAAGTTTGTCGCTGTTCAATAACCTCGGTCTGGCAGAAGAAAGCCGACTTCGCTTTGAATAGCAGAACACGAAGGCTCCGTAGCTCAGTCTGGCAGAGCACTGGACTTTTAATCCAGGTGTCGAGGGTTCAAATCCCTCCGGGGCCATAGTTCATTAACCTAAAAGAGGTAAACAAAAATTAAATGGGGATTTTAAATAAGAATTATCCTTATACGTTTCTCTTAGCAATTCTAGGATTTCTCATTGGGATTCTTTTTCTCATAACTCTTGATTTTTCAATAAAATACAACGGCTCCGAAATCCTTAAAAATCCGGGCGTGATTGCGAATTATATAAAAGAATCAGCGGGAATTTTAATAAACTCTATAATGCTTGGAGTTTCTGGCGGGATTATTCTGGGGGTTGTTGGGTTTTTTATAGACATTTTTAGAAAGAATAAAATCAGCAGAGGAGAGGCAATGGCGAAAGGTTTTTAAATAAAAATTTAGTCTCTTTTATTATTGGTAAGTTATTAAAGTTAAATATTAATTGCAGAAACTGCTGTTATTTACCGACGACCATATACAATGCACATTCTCCAACCAAAACACAAAAAATTAAAAGAAAAAGAAGTACA
>CAYUGD010000021.1:0-7098 GCA_964444275.1 Candidatus Woesearchaeota archaeon | reverse complement strand
AGTTCAGGCTTGTTTCTGGAAGACCCCTTGACGAGGCGAATCCTATTCTTGATACTCAGCTTGAAATCGGAAAAATCCGTGCCAGAATAGCAATCATTCAGAGACCTTTAAGTCCTGATGGCCTGGCTTACGCTGTCAGAAGGCACAGAGAATCGCCCTGGACATTTCCTCTTTTTGTTCGGAATAAGATGATAAATCCTTTGGCTGCAGGACTTATGAGTTTTCTGGCTGACGGCTCGAGAACAATGCTTATAGCAGGAACAAGAAGCTCTGGTAAAACCAGCTTGCTTGGAAGTTTGATGCTTGAGATACTCCCTAAATACAGGATAATTGTTATTGAGGATTCTTTGGAGTTGCCTGTTGAATCTCTGAGAAAACTAAAGTATGATATTTTGAGAATGAAAGTCCGTTCTGCTCTTCTCAAGACAACGACAGAGGTTTCTGCAGACGACGGAATAAGGACTAGTTTAAGATTGGGAGACAGCTGCCTGATTATTGGTGAAGTGCGAAGTGTTGAGGCACAGGCCCTTTATGAAGCGATGAGAGTTGGCGCGTTGGCAAATGTTGTTGCAGGAACAATTCACGGCGCGTCTCCTTATGGGGTTTTTGACAGGGTTGTTAATGACCTTAATGTGCCTGCCACAAGCTTCAAAGCCACAGACCTTATAGCAATTGCAAATCCGATAAAAACACCTGACGGCTTGCATTCTTTCAAGAGACTTGTTCAGATTTCAGAAGTGAGGAAACACTGGCAGAAAGACCCGCTGGAAGAAAAAGGTTTTGTTGATTTGATGAAATATAATGTTGAAACCGACCAGCTTGAGCCGACAGAGGATTTAATCAACGGCGACAGCGAAGTTATCAAAGATGTTGCGTCAAATGTCAAGGGCTGGGCTGGCGACTGGGATGCTGTCTGGGGTAATATTCAGTTAAGAGCAAAGATAAAAGAAGAACTTGTGAAGACCGCTGAAAGAATGAAGAACTTCCAGATTCTTGAGTCAGAATTTAGCACACAGGCAAACCAGGCGTTCCACAGAATTTCCGACGAGGTCAGAGAAGAAGTTGGCCTGCCTGTCAGCGACAAAGTTTTTCCTGCGTGGCAAAAGTGGCTGAATCAGGAAATCAAGAAAAGGAAGTTTTAATCCCAAAATTTATTAACTAAATCTGACTATTTCTTTTAGGTAAATTATTGTAAAAATAAAAGAGGAAAATGCCAGCATCTGATAAAGACGTTAAGGATATTTTGAAGAAGTATGGGAGAAAGATAGACGAGAGAATCCCAACAACTTCCGGGTCTGGCGCGGTCAAGAAGGATTACAGCCAGGAATATGTTAGATTTAAAGAGGAGATGGCGCCTGAGATTTCAAGGTATGAGAAATGGTGCAAAAGTCTTGGCAGTATGATTAAGCTGAAGTTTTCTGAAAAAGACACTTCAGAGACAGAGAAGAATCTTGAAATAGCTCATCTTGACCTTGAGCCGTGGCAGCCCCTGAATCTTGGCGTGATGGCTTTTATCAGCATTTTTCTTTTAGGACTTTTAATCTCTGTTGCGGTTGTTTTTATCAAGGGAAGTTTCGCTGCTTTCCCGTTCTTGTTTTTCTTTCTTACGATTATCTTCTCGTTGTTTGTTTTTTATTTTATGAAAGCGTATCCTGCGCGGCTTGCGAACAAATGGCGCCTGAAAGCTTCAAGCCAAATGGTTCCGGCAATTTTGTATGTGGTTGTTTACATGAGACACACGCCGAACCTGGAAAGAGCTATTGCTTTTGCGTCTGAACATTTACAATATCCTTTGGCGTTGGATTTGAAAAAAGTTTTTTATGACGTCCAGGTCGGGAAATATTCTACAATAAAAGAAAGTCTAGATAATTATCTCGAGAGATGGAGGGATTATTCTGTTGAATTTATTGAGTCGTTTCATCTTATAGAAAGCAGCTTGTATGAGCCGGATGAGAACAGGAGAATTCAGACTCTTGAGAAAGCCCTGAAAGTTGTTCTTGACGGCGTTTATGACAAGATGTTAAAATTCACGCATAATGTGAAAAGCCCTTTGACAAGCATTTACATGCTCGGGATTGTTTTGCCGACGCTTGGTCTTGCTCTTTTGCCTTTGGCGACTGCGATGCTCGGCGGGCTTCTAGTCTGGGTTCACGTTCTCATACTCTTCAATATGATTATCCCGTTTTTTGTTTTTTATCTTACTGACAAAGTTGTTTTTCTAAGGCCAGGCGGACACGGAGAGACTTCCTTGCTCGAGAGAAATCCTTTGTATTACAAGTACAAAAGTAAAGAACCTTATTTTAAGGCATTTTTTATTACACTGCCCTTTTTCATTCTTGGATTTTTACCGATGATATTTCAGTACACGCCTTTACCAGGAATGATTGGCTTGCAGAAAGATTACACTTTTTCAGAAATCGGACTCGGATTTTTTGACAACGGCAACTTGTTTGGATTTATGGACACAGCTACAGGAGCCAAAGGTCCTTTTGGAGCAGGCGCGCTAATCTTAAGCTTATTTATTCCCCTGGGCGTCGCAATGTTTTTTTCAATAGCGTTTAAAGCCAGGACAAAAGAGCTGATTGTTGAGAGAGAGAAGACCAAGCAGCTTGAACGCGAGTTTAATAATTCTTTGTTCCAGATAGGAAATAGAATCGGAAACGGGGTCCCGCCTGAACTTGTTTTCGGGAAAGTTGCAGAGTCTTCTAAAGGTTTGCGGACAGAGGATTTTTTCAGAAAAGTTAATTATAACATAAGACAGATGGGGATGAGCGTTGAAAAGGCGGTTTTTGACCCGAAAAGAGGAGCAATTCTTCGTTATCCTTCTGAACTAATTTCAATCAGCATGAAAATTCTTATTGAATCTGCGAAAAAAGGACTGAAAATCGCAGCAATTAGTATGATGAGCATTTCGGAATATGTCAAAAATATTCACAAGATTACGGCGAGACTCAGGGATATGCTCGCAGAAGTTATTTCTGATATGAAGTCAAATATGAGTTTCCTTGCTCCGTTGCTTGCAGGAGTTGTCGTCGGTCTGGCCACAATGATTACTGAGATTCTTTCAAAGCTGAGAATAACAGAACTTGGCGAGGCGGGTGCAGAAGCGGCTTTGGGAGGCTTTGGGAATCTGCTGGACATTTTTGAGGTTACTCAGATGATTCCTCCTTATTTCCTCCAGATTATTATTGGTATTTACCTGATTCAGATAATCTTTATTCTGACGAGAACGCTCGTGATAGTTGAATCCGGCGACGACAAACTTCAGACAACACACACCTTGGCAAAAAACTTTACTTCAGGAATAGCGCTTTATTTTATAACCGCTCTCTTTGCAACAATTGCATTGTTTGTACTGACAAGCATTGTTATCGGCGGCTTAATTTAGTTAAATTTATTAAATAGGATTTGCTTTTTCTGTTATGGAATATTTTAGACATCTTAAAAAAAGAAAAAGGGGGGTGATAGCAGATTATCTTCCGTGGATTTTGATTGCTGTCGCAGTTCTTGTTATTTTAATGATTACAATTTTCATCTTGAAAGGCAGAGGAATTTCGCTTATTGACAATTTGAAAAATATACTGAGGTAAAATGAAAATTAAAAATTTCAATCATTTAAATTTAGAGGAATTCAAATAAAATGGAATTGACCATAGGAACTTTAATAAAAATAATCATAGGTGTTTTGGTTTTTGTACTCGTAGTCTGGGGGCTTTACTTTTTTTTCAGAAATTATGTTATTGAATTTTTTAAGGAGGGAAACCAGACCGCAGGGGTTTTTTTGAGTCTGATAAAATAAAATGGATAAAAGAGGTTTTTTGCTTGCAGAGGAGACTTTGAAAATAATACTTGCGGTTATTGCAATTGGTTTTTTGGCGTATCTGCTTTTTTCCATTTATTCTGCTAGAAAAGAGGCGAGAGATTTAGAACTTGCAAAAGAATCTTTAGAATATCTGGTTCAAGAAATTAATTTAGGGGCAACAGAAGTTGATATTTATAATCCGGCGAATTCGTGGTGGTATCTTGTTTCGTGGCCTATTTCAGGCGAAAAACCGCTTTATTGTGAGAATATCGGATGGGAAAAATGTCTCTGTATTTGCAAATTTTCTGTTGCCCAGGAAACAACTCCTTCCAAATTCAGTAGTCTTTGCGATGATGTCGGTGTCTGCATGGAAAATTCTGCTTACGTTAATAATGATGGAGACTTCTATATTCAAATTAAAAACCCCCCTCTTACATTAAAAATAAATAACCAGGAAATATCTGAAAAAGAATAAAAATGGACGTAGAAGTTTTGATAAAATATTTGGTGTGGATTATATTTTTCGCGGTAGCACTCACAGGACTTTATTTTATGTTAAAAAAATTTGGGCTGATTGGGTTTTGATAAAATGAAAATTAAAAAAAATATGGGGAAAAGAGCGGAGTTGACGACGAAGCAGTTAGTTACAATTATTGTTCTCATAGTGAGCTTTATTGTTATCTTGTTCCTGCTTTTCAGACTGAATTTGGGCGAGACGTCAAATAAGGAAATCTGTCATAATTCTGTTGTTTTGCGCGACCAGGCAAGGGTTGTCGCAGGACCGCTTGATTGCAGGACAAATTATGTCTGTATCTCAGGCGGAGGAAAATGTGAAGAGATAATCCCCACAACAACTGTAAGTGTTGACCCGAAAAATAAAAATCAAACAATGAAGGCGCTCGCAGATGAAATGGCTGACTGCTGGTGGATGTTTGGAGAAGGAGAAATAAGTTATGCTGACAGAGATCCTTCTTTTAATGATGTTGCCTGCTCAATATGCTCGATAGTTGAATTTGATGAGAATGTGAGGCAGGGGATGGAGCCAATCAAATATGAAGAATTTTACAATTACCTGAGAACCACTGCCAAATCAGACACACAAACATATCTCAAATATCTTTATGCTGAGAATTCTTTAGAAGGAGTGGAGGAAGGGTTTAATCAAACTTTTGAGAATTATCTTAACAAAATAATTAATCCTGAAAATGATTATGTTATCTTAACAGGGATGTCAAAAGGGGTTTTCTTTACCCGCTGGTTAAGTAAACACGTTCCGGTTGTGATAATGGAGAGAAATACTGAGAACTTTGATAAAATCGGATGTGATACCTTCTTAACAAAAGCATAATAAAATGAAGAGTCTTATAAAAAATAAACGCGGCAACATACTGACAGAGAATATTATTTTCATTATTCTGAATCTTGTTTTTCTTTCAATCTTGATTGTGTTTTTGGTTTCAAGAACAGGCGCTGCTGCTGTTTTGGAAGAGATGCACGCGAAACAAATTGCTCTTATGATTGATGCTGCAGAGCCGGGCATGACGATTCATCTTGAAATGGAGGACGCAGTAAAAATTGCAAAAAGAGAAGGAATAAAGTTTAGCGATGCTGTAAAAATTAAAGATAATGTTGTGACTGTTCGGCTTCGCGAAAAAGGAGGACACTCTTACAGCTTTTTTAATGATGTTGACGCCAGCCCAAATTTTGACACTTCAACAAATAAAGGATATTTTTTTGTGGTGAATGAAAATGAATAAAAAAGGAGACAAATTAATTTCGGTGTACTGGTTTGCAATACTTTTCATAGTGGCGGGCGGAATTGTTTATATGGTCAGTGCTTTTTACGGAAAGCCCTACGACGTGAGAGAAGCGGAAGCAGATATTCTAACATCAAAAGTCGCGAGGTGCATTTCTGAAGCAGGTTATTTGGAAGAGAGTGTTTTGACAGAGAATTTTAAAAATAATTTTGCAGGGAATTGCGCGATTAATTTTCAGGTTGAAGATGTTTATGAATGGCGAGAACGCGGCCAGTATTATGTTGAAATTGAGTTTTTTGACTTTAACACAAAGCAGAAAGTTTTTGAAATTTCTGAAGGGAACGCCGGGATGAAACCAGACTGCGAACTTGAAGGAAAAAATCTTCCTGTGTGCATCGAGAGAAACCTTTATTCCATAGACAGAGACGGAAACCAGTATCAAATAAATATTCTTTCAATTGTGAGGAAAACAGAAAAAAATGTCCAATAATTTTTTAAGCGAGACAAAAGGGAAAGCAGGTCAGGTCGGCGAAACAGTCACATGGATGGTTGCTACTGTGATAATTGTTGTGGTTTTGCTTATCTCAATTTCTGCCACTGTTGTCGGTGTTTTTGATTTTAAGGATTTTGATTACATCCCGCAGACAGACGTCTTGGCTTCAGAATCTTTTTTTTCATATCTTTTGACAGAATCAGATGAAGGAACCAGGGTTTATGAGCAATTAGGTTCTAAAAACAACTTTAGTGAGTTTAACGGAGAATTGGCTGTAAATATTTTTGAGGAGTTTTATGAAGAAGAATATGCAGATGTGTGGATTGGTTTCTCTTTTAATAGGACTTTCCTTCCTTACCCTAACAATGATTATTTTGGAGAGCGACCTAGTGAGAGAAGGGGCGGGGATGTGTGGCTTGGGAAGAGATATGTTCCTCACATCACGGAAGAGGTTATTCTAGACGAAAATAAATCCATTGAAATGGTTTTAAAAGTTCCATGAGAAAAATAATAAAAAATAAAAAAGGAGATCTTCCGATAACGATTCTTGTAATTGGAATTGTGGCGATTTGTGTGATGGCAATTTTCAGTTTTTATTTTTCAGATAGGAGAGTAAAGCAGGACATAAATGATATGGGGATTGTTGAAGAGGCCGCGATTATGAAAGAAAAAATCCTTTTTTATGAAAATCTTGGTTTCAATGAGGAGGAGATTAAAGAAGAATTTGGGATTAAGTCAGAGACTTTTGAAGGTTTTAATTTTAAGTATTTTACTCTTAGCCAAGAAGGAGTTTCTGTAAGATGCGATATTGAGATTAAAAAAACAAACTCTGATTAAACCCGTGAACAAAAACATTTTTAAACAAAACAACCTTAAATTTAATATGAATAAAAGAAGCGGTGATTTTTTGAAAGATACTAAAGGACAAGGGCTGAGCACAAACGCAATAATTCTTATAATTCTCGGAGTAGTTGTTTTGGCGGTTCTCGTGGTTGGTTTCTTTTTTGGATGGCAGACATTGCTTCCATGGATACAGCAGGATAATG
>CAYUGD010000020.1:0-7530 GCA_964444275.1 Candidatus Woesearchaeota archaeon | reverse complement strand
CTCGCATTAATAATTGTAAAAGAGCTCTTTGGAAAAAACTGGCATGAGAATTACCTTGAACTCAACGCGAGCGACGAAAGAGGAATCAACGTTATAAGAGAAAAAGTAAAAAATTTTGCAAGAACGAAGTCGCTCGGGAACGCTCCTTTTAAAATTATTTTTCTTGATGAAGCTGACGCACTGACTCCTGAAGCTCAGCAGGCCCTTAGAAGAACCATGGAAAATTATTCTGCGACCTGCCGTTTTATTTTGTCTTGCAACTATTCAAGTAAAATAATAGACCCAATACAATCCCGTTGCGTAATCTTCAGATTCAAGCTCCTCGAGAAAAAAGACATTGAAAAAGTTATCAGAAGAATTGAAACAGGCGAGAAACTTCAGATTAGCAACGAAGCAATCGAAATGCTTTATGAAGGAAGCGAGGGCGATTGTCGAAGGGTCATTAACTTCCTGCAATCAACAGCTTCAATCTCTCCAACAATCTCCACAGACCTTGTCTCAACAGTTATTTCAAACGCAAAACCAAAAGACATTCGTGTTGTCTTGGATTACGCTTTATCCGGCGACTTCCAAAAATCCAGAGAGAAACTTCTTGATGTAATGCTAAAAGAAGGAATTTCAGGACAGGACGTCATAAAGGCAATACAAAAAGAAGTCTGGAACCTGCCTGTCGAGCCAGAACTAAAAGTCAAACTTACAGAAAAAACAGGCGAGACAGAATTCAGAATTGTCGAGGGCTCAGACCCTTTCATCCAACTACAATCATTATTAGCAAGTTTTGTCCTCGCCGGCCTGGGGAAGGAGTGATGGAAATCCCAAAAAGACATTGGTCAAGATGGGACGGCGGCAGGAAGAACTACACTAAAGATTGTGACGCATGTGAATTTTACAGGAAAATAGAAGGTGAAGAACTTTGTGGTTGGGGCGTAGCTTTCAAATATTTAGTTCTGCCTGAAAAAATGAGAAAGTGCGAAGTAAAAAATAGGGATATAAAAAAAGATGCATATGGATTTGAAGGAACTCATTCAGTAAAATATCTGGATAAAATAATTAAAGGGGAAATTCCGATAAAAAAAGAGAAAAATGACAGCGACAAACTGGACAGAAAAGCACAGGCCGAAATATTTTGCTGATTTGAAAGGTCAGGACTTAGCAGTTGAAAAAGTAAGAGAGTTTCTTTACAATGCCAGAATAGATGCCAGAAAAGGAAAGCTGAAGAAAAAAGCGATAATCCTCCACGGTCCGCCGGGCACAGGAAAAACAACAATCGCTTATGTCGCGGCAAATGAATCAAACTCAGAGATTTTTGAATTAAATGCCAGTGATTTAAGAAACAGAGAAAAACTCAAAGAAATTTTAAAGCCGGCAACAGAGCAGCAGTCTCTCACAAAAAAAGGGAAAATAATTCTTGTTGATGAAGTTGATGGGATTTCAAGAAAAGACCGCGGTGGGCTCCAAGAACTTTTAAGGCTCATCAAAACAACAGCTCATCCAATAATAATCACTGCAAATGATATATGGGGAAAGAAGTTCAGCGAATTAAGAAGAAAGGCAGAAACCATCCAGCTTAAGGAAATTAATTATAAAATAATCAAAGATTTCTTGATAAGAATCTTGAGAGAAGAGAAGAAATTCATTAATCAGGACATTCTGACAAACATTGCAATAAAAGCCAAGGGAGACATGAGGGCGGCGATAAATGATTTACAAACAGCAGCAAATCTGCCAGACCCTTCCAAAATCCTTGTTTACGAGAGAAACAAAGAAGTGGATATTTTCAGTGCTCTGAGAATGGTTTTCAAAGGCAAGCCAAACAAGGCCATGCTCCAGGTTTTCGATTCTATAAACAAATCAATGGATGAAATAATTCTCTGGATTGAGGAAAACATCCCAGCAGAATATCAGGGAGAAGAACTCGCCCGCGCCTACGACGCACTAAGCAAAGTGGACATTTTCAAGAAAAGAATTTACAGGCGGCAATACTGGAGATTTTTGATTTATGAAAATGCTTTCTTATCATATGGAATTTCCAGTGCAAAGAAAACTGAAAAAGCGGGCTTCACAAGCTACAAAAAACCAACCAGAATTCTGAAAATGTGGCTCAATAACCGACGAATAGAAAAGAAAAAAACAATTGCAAAGAAATATGCAAGATACGTTCACGTCGGAGAAAAGCGCGCTCTGAAAGAATTTCCAACAATAAAAAAATTTCTTCTAAAACCCGGTGTCCAGAAAGAGCTGAAACTCACAGAAGATGAAGTTGAGTATTTGGAGAAGAGTTAAGGAAAATATTTTACACAACTAATTTTATAAACAATATTATCCTTTTTCATCCATGGCTTATGATATTATTGTCGGGCGGAACGCGTCAGACAAAAAGGCGTTTGGAGACCGCGGCTTGGTTTTCATCGGAAAGAGTTATGTCAGAATGGGGCAATATACTTCTTTGAGTAATAAAATTTTTATGGACGTTGCGAGAAGTCACGTCGTTCTGGTCGCAGGAAAGCGTGGCAGCGGAAAGTCTTACACGCTCGGAGTCATCGCAGAAGAGCTCTCAAATCTCCCAAAAGAAGTAAGCCAGAACATCGGCTCGCTAATCTTTGACACGATGGGAATATACTGGACAATGAAATTCAAAAACGAGAGAGACAAAGACCTTCTTATGGAGTGGGGGCTCAAGCCAAAAGACCTCTCTGTAAAAATTTTCGTTCCGTTTGGTTATTATGACGAATACGTTGAAAAAGGAATCCCAGCAGACAAAGGATTTGCCCTTGATGTCGCAGAACTGAACCCCGAAGACTGGGTATTAACTTTTGGGCTTGACATAATCAATTCTGTCTCTGTCTTGATTCAGAGAACCCTAACAAAACTGAAATCCAAATCAAGAAGATTTGACATAGATGATATTCTGGACGCTTTGAAAAAAGAGGAAAGTGCTTCTCTTGAGAATAAAAACGCTGCAATAGGACTTTTTGAGGCGGCAGATACCTGGGGGGTGTTCGCAAAAAAAGACGAGGAGCCAACACAGGTAAAAGACCTCATTTCAGGAGGGACAACAACAATCCTTGACCTTAGCGTTTACAATGCTGTCGGCGCTTTCAATATAAGGGCTCTTGTAATAAGTCTTTTATCAAGAAAAATTTTCAACCAGAGAATGTCTGCAAGAAAGTCAGAAGAAATCAGTTCTGTCTCGCGCGGCTTGGACCTTATAGCAGGAGTTGAAAAAAAGGAATATCCTTTGGTCTGGATTTTTATTGACGAAGCTCACGAGTTCCTCCCTCTAAAAGGAAAGACGGTCGCAACAGACGCCCTTATCCAGCTTTTGCGTGAAGGAAGACAGCCAGGAATTTCTCTTGCGCTCGCCACGCAGCAGCCAGGACAAATCCACACAGACGTAATGACACAATCAGACATAGTAATAAGCCACAGAGTCACATCAAAGCCAGACACAGAAGCCCTCAACTACATTATGCAGTCTTATGTTCTTGAAAGCATTAAAAAACAAATGGACTATCTTCCGACACTGAAAGGAAGCGCAATTATTCTTGACGACAATTCAGAAAGAATCTACCCTATGAGAATCAGACCAAGATTCACCTGGCACGGCGGTGAAGCTCCGACAGCAATCCGGGTAAAAAAGAGGTTTTAATAATTTAGAATTACCCTGCTGAAATCCACTCTTTTGTCAGCATCTTGAATTAAAATAACAGCTGCTTTGTGGAAGGTTGGGGGGTGGATGGAGAATAAAAAATCTCTACAAAACCCTAAAATCAATTCTCACACGGAATTTATAAGGTGCAATCTCGCCTGCTTTTTTCACATTCAAAATCCTTATTTTCTTTCTGGATTTTCTTGCCTCTTCCCTAACCATCTCAACAACAGAATCAATTTCATCCTCCTTGCAAAAATCGTAATAAAAAATCCGCGTGTTCTTTTTGCTTAGGGAAAACGCTTCTTTCAAAAAATTATCTTTAAGTTTAGGACGTGGCATAACTATAACATTAAATTTGCGCGGTGCGTTTAATAATAAATTGTGGGATTTCTTAGAATTCTTTGAGGTGGCTTTTTGGGATGGGTGGTCGGGGAGAAGGTGGCGGGATAATTTAGATAATTTCTTAGCGACTTTTTTCACATCACCAGGCAACAGAACAACTTTATCTTTTACCTTGTTCAGTTCAATATTCAGTTTTGCATATTTGTTTGCTTCGCGATTTATCTCATTTAAATAAACTTTTCTCGCATGAGAATTTTTTGCAATCACAATTGGATAAGGTCCAACACCGGCAAACATAACCAAAACCTCTTCATCTTTCTTAATCTTACGTGCAATCTCTTTTCTTTCATTGCTGAGCCGCGGAGAAAAATAAGTCTTGTCGATGTTAAATCTAAAAACACAATTATTCTCTCTGTAAAGTGCTTCTTTTGTTTTCTCTCCAGCAAGCCATTTCGTCGTCTGCTTCCTAAGCCTGCCTTTAAATTTCCCCGTTTTCTCGAGAATAGTTGTAACAGATTTATATTTCCTCAACAAACTTTCTGCAAACTTCTTTTTGCTCTTTACTTTAAAATCCTCAGGAAATTTAACAACAATGATGTTCCCAAAAATGTCGAACGATTTTGGATGTTCCATTAATTAAGTAATCTATTAATATTTATAAAGATTAAATATTTAGTATATTCATGAAAAAAAGAGGCATACTGGTTAGTTTTTTTGTAATCTTCTCCGCTTTTCTGATTAATCTTGTGAGCGCGCAGTTTTATGGCACGAGGTTCTCAATTACAAATTTTATCGATAGCGTAGGCCCTGAAAATTTGTTTTTTATGGCGTCTTTCATAGTTTTTTTTGTGCTTCTTTTTTTTGCCCTCGGAAAAGTTTTCAAGGATTCCTACGGATACCCAAACAAGCCGGTGGCAGGAACAATCGCACTCGTCGGAGCATTCATGGCATCTTACGGACTATATCGATCAGGATTTGACTTGACAGGATTTTTTTATAGAACAGGAATTGACACAAATATGCTTTATCCAATACTAGCAATAATCTTTCTGGTTTTCGCGATTTTCATAATAAAATACATTAAGCTCAGTGGTTTCCTTATGTTACTCGGAGCATTTTTCTTGGCAATCGCTCTCTTCACAGATATTGTCTACGAAGAAACTTTTATTTTGGTCATGGGTTCTATTTTGTTGATTGTTGGATTTTTATTATGGCGGCGAAGCATGGCAAAAAAATTAGGAAAACTCGGAAAGTATGTCTTGAAGAGAGGAGCGAAGAAAGCGCGGAAAAGATATGATAAGTGGTCAGAGAAACAAAGGAGAGAATTTGAAATCCAGCAAAAAGAAAGACAGAGATACGGACATTATAATGTGCACGAAATGGCAATAGAAGAAAACAAAAGAAGAGATTATTTATTAAAAGGAATGAAACAAATAGCAAAAAAGATGAATGTCATACAAACGGAAATAGCAAATTTACAAAAACAGATTCCAAACGCGAGCGTTATAGAAAAAGGAAAAATAGAAAGTCAAATCAAAAAACACTACAGGCAAGGAAAGAAGTTAGAAAAAAGATATTCTGTTTTGGAAAGAGAATATAATAAGATAGGCAGTTAAACCCACTCGCTCAGCCCTTTCTGTTTCCTTTCTTCCCTAACTTTTCTCAACTTTTCAAATTGTTTCTCAACCCTGTCCTCGGAAAAATCATGCTCTTCAACCAGAATCTTCTTGATTTTTTCTTCGTCAACCTTTGGAAAAACAATCTCTGTTTTGATTACATTTGGCTTGTGAAAAAGCTGGAAAATCTCTTTCCAGTCAAATCTATCTTCTTTCGGCATAGACATCATCTGCTCTTCCACATTTTTGAAAATAAGAACAGGCTGCTTGTATTTTTTAACAATCTCCAAAGCTCTTTTCTGCCCTATCCCGGGAATTCCTTTTGGATTGTAATCAGTGCCAACCAAAATTCCCAAACAAATAAGCTGGTCGAGATTTATCTCCAGAAAATTCAGAACTTTCCCCAACTCAATCATTTCTGGTTTTATTTCCATCCATCCTGAAAACGTTTTCCGTCTTCGCGAAAGTCCCAAATTTCTTATTAATCTTTGAGCTCCGAAAAGCAGGCTGTCATAATCCTGGCTCACAGTTGCGTAAATGTCTCCCTTAATTTTATTTAAATAAGCGGCCTGCGCCTCTCCCTCGCCCGGAGCCTGTATCACACAAATCCCCATCGCCTCCAGAAGCTCTTTGCTCTCGCGAATCATCTCGTCGTCAAGCCGTACCAGCTGAGAACTATAGCGCTTCATAGCCACAAAGTCTTTAACTTTTTTCGCTTCTTCATATCTTCCTCTGGCAAGTTCTCTGCCCTCTCCTCTTTTTTTGTGAGTCCCTTCTTTAAGCTCAGGCGGTTTTCCGTCAAAAACATAAATAACTTTTAATCCTTCTGAAAGAAGATTAATATTTCTGTAAAAGATCCCTGACAAATGACTCGTAACCCTTTTCTTATTGTCCATCAGCGGTGTCCCGTCCATCTGCCTTATCGTCGAAAGAAACTGGTAAAGCATGTTAAACGCATCCACGCACACAACCCTCTCTTTCAAATCCTCTATCTCTATTTCCTTTCTAGGAATTATATCCTTGATACTTAAACCCATTAAAGAACCAAGACAACCAGATATAAATAATTAACTAAAAGTGTACTCTATTAATTTAAAGGATTTCTTTACTTGTAGAAATCTAACAGACAGAACTTTATCATAATAAAGCTTAAATAGTTTGAATTTATTAAAGAATAATGGTAGAAGTTTTAGAAAGAATTGCTGAAAAAAGTGATTCTGTGGTCATATCTCAAAAGGAAAACTATGTAGGAAGCGGAAAATATTCGGAGAGGAGTGGCCCTGAAAGTACAGGTTACTCTATTTTTGCTGAAATGTACTTAGAAAAACCAGCAGATATAGGGATTACAGCTTCAGTTAGCACATGGCGTGGCGTTCCAACCATAGATGATTGGTAAATTTTTCAGCTTTTAATAAAATGGAAAAGAAAGTTTTAATTCTTACTCATTTAGATGACTCTCACGCTTCTTCTGTTAGAAATTATTTAGACAAAAGAAGAATAGAGAATTTTACAGTTGTTACAGAAAATTTATTAACAGACTATAAAATCAATTTTTCTTCCGAAGATTTAATTTATACTATTAGAGATAAAAATAGAACTATCCCTTTAACTTCTTCTTGGAACATCTGGAATAGGAGGATTATGATTCCAGACAGAAACAAAGGGCTACCTAAAGATTTACAGGATTTAGTTACTGACGAATGTGAAAAAACATGGGATAGTTTATTGATGGCTCATAAAGGCAAAGTGGTAAATCGCCCTCAAAACCACTTCTATGCAAATAACAAATTGGATCAAATTAAATTTGCATTAGAAAATGAAATGCACACTCCAGACACAATGGTAACTACCAACCCCTCTGACTTAAGAGATTTTTATAATAAACATAATGGAAACATTTGTTTTAAATTGCAAAAAGGG
>CAYUGD010000019.1:0-7536 GCA_964444275.1 Candidatus Woesearchaeota archaeon | reverse complement strand
GTGTCTTTTCTCTTTTTTGTCCTTCTTCCCAACATATTTAATCAGAGTAAAAAAGACTTTAAAATCTTTCTTAATTAAAAGAATATGAACACAGCCAGAAGAATAATAAATACCTGAAAACCATGAATTAAACATACGACATCTTTCTCATAGACTTTTTTGCTGGGTTTTGTCTTTTTCAGAATTTTAATTGCCAGATGCTCTAGGCCGTAAATTTTTTTATATTTAAGTTCAAGACTTCCGTTTTTGTTTGGTTCTCCGAAAGATTGTTTCTCAAGTTTTCCTCTGAGCTTTAGTCCTGTTTCAATTATGTAAGGAATGAAAACAAAAACAGCAATTTTTTCAAAGTTTCCGAGAATAGCCATGCACGCAATCAGTGCACCAATTGACCATGTTAGAGAATCCCCTGGAAAGACTCTTGCAGGATATTTGTTGTATAATAAAAAAGCAGCTAGCGCAATGACCATTGTTGATCCAACAACTGCCAGCCACATGGTTCCTGTCGTGTAAGCAACATAAGATAAAAAGCCAATTATGAGAATTCCCTGTCCTGCTTCCAAACCATTAAATCCAGCAATAAAATTGTAAGTAGTTGCAGCTCCTGCAACTCCCAATGGAATCAAAACCAGAGGGAACCAGAGCCCAAAATCCACAGCCCCTAAAAAAGGGAAGTTTACAACAGATACACCAGCGTTTATAACAACCAGTGGAATTGCCGCAACAAACGCGAGAAAAATTCGGGTTCTTTTAGAAAGGCCTTTGTTATGCCATCCTAGCAGGTCATCAACAATTCCAACTAGGGTAAGAATAAGGATAACACTGAGCAAGGCAAAAATTTCTAGACTAACCTCAGGCCCTCTTCCGAAGAACGTCCTTACAGCAATGTAATAAAGAACACTAATTATAAAAGCCATAACAACAACAATCCCCCCAGAACCAGCAACATTTTTTGGTTTTCCCGGCTTATTCATATCTTCCCAAACCATGCCCGCCTGCTTGGCTTTTTTTATCCAAAAAGGTATTCCAATTAAAACTAAAAAAAAACTAAGGAGTACCAAGACTAAAAGAAAACTAAAGAATACTGAAAAAATTAATATTTCCATAAATTAAGATAGTTATCTTTATTTTTAAATTTTACAGAATTGCTTAATCAGAACAGAAGCGGGGTAAAATAAACTTCTATGACAGCGGCAATGATGAGAATTGCTAGGGCAATGAAGAGAAGTGCGGCAGTGTTTTCGAGAATATGTGTTGTTCTCTTTCCCTGGATGCCGTTTCTTAAAATTCCAACGCCGAAAATCCCGCCAGCCAGAGCTGCTATAAAATATGCCGCGATTTCAGGGAATCCGTGAATCATGTATCTGGCAATCCCCAAAGGGATATCTTTTAAAGAATGCTGCGTGAAAATGGCGATTGTGGCAGAAATAACACTCGCGTTCCAAGCAAGGACAAAAATCGCGCCTGCACCAAAAATCAGCGAGAGTAGCAAAGTAAAAATCATAACATAAACATTATTTTCAATTATAGATAAGAATCTCATTCCCTTTGTTACAGCTCCTGTGCCCACTGAAGATGCTCTGGAAAAATCATATTCCGCAATACATCCTTCAATATTCCCCGGGCTATTTATCCTGCAGTAAGTTTCTATCTGCGCGTTGAAAAGTGTTGAATTTCCAAGAACAATATACCAAAATGAAAACGCTACGATAAATCCCATAAAAAGCCACATCAGAGAAAAGATTGCGTCCTTATGAATTTTCCACGTGCTCCAAAAACCAAACACTTCTTCGTCCTCTTTTTCTTCTTGTTTTATAATGAAGTACATAAAAGGAAGCGAAAACATCACGCAAAAAGTGACAACAATCATCCCCGAATACTGCGAGAGAACAGGGTCGCCTGAAAAAAACCCTTTCACCATTAACAGAGAAAGAGACGCGTAAACAATTCCTACAAAGAACATCTTCCAAGGACCTTTTTCAATCTTCTTTGGGTTCACAATACTTTCGAGCATACAATATGTAGAAAAAGGGAATTTTTAAACTTTCTTAGCGAATAAAATTTCGCCAAACCCAATATATTTAAATTCCGATTTCCAATAAGAGAGATGGGTAAAAAACAAAAGAAGGGGAGGTTTAATCAGATTGTCAGAGACATAAAAAATATAAAAATTCAGGGGGCTACAAATATTGCCAAAAAGGCTCTTTATGCTTATCTTCTTGTCCCAACAAAGCAATCTAAAAGCAAACTTCTAAACTCCCGTCCGACAGAGCCAATGATGGAAAATGTTTTGGAACTGGCTGAGAAAGGAGTTTCCAGAAGCCAGATACTTGAACATTTCAAGGATACGCAGGAAAAAATAAACAAAGAGATTTTCAAATTAATCAAAAAGGATGACGTGATTTTTACACACTGCCATTCTACAAATGTTGTTAATGCTCTGATTTACGCGAAGAAAAAAGGAAAGAAGTTTGAAGTTTATAATACAGAAACGCGTCCGTTGTTTCAGGGCAGGAAAACGGCCCGTGAGTTAAGAAGGGCTGGAATAAAAGTGACGATGTTTGTTGATTCTGCTCTGGGCGTCGCTCTGTCAAAAGAGCAAGGCACAAAAAAAGCTGACAAAGTTTTCCTGGGCGCCGACGCTATTTTAAAAAAAGGGGTGATAAACAAAATCGGTTCAGAGGTTATCGCAAACATCGCAAGAGACAACAAAATTCCTGTTTATATCGTCGCTGATTCCTGGAAATTCACAAAATCAAAAATCCCTCTTGAAAACAGAAAACTAAACGAAATCTGGAACCGCGCGCCAAAAAAAATAAAAATCAAAAACCCTGCGTTTGAATTTGTTAACAAAAAATATATTTCTGGAATCGTCACCGAGTTTGGCTTATTAAAATATGGTGATTTTGTTAGGAAGATGATGAAGTTTTCCTAATTACTCTCCCTGCGCCTTTTGGATAATCCTTGTCATCTCTTTATCAATCTCTTTGATTCTTTTCTCAAGTTCTTGTTTAACTTCTTCAAGTTTTTTAATCTGCTCTTTAATCAGTTTTTTTGTTTCAGGGATGTCTTTCTTCACAAAAGTTTTTTCGCCGATGTCAACGGTTAATTTGTCTGAAACAAGGTTGGCGTTCGCGAAAATGCCTTTCCCAATCGGAGCGAGAATTTCTTTTCCTTTTTTTATTTCATCCAGACCATGAACAAGATTATCCAAATCAACAAGATTTCTCTCGACTGCCTGGAGCTGCTGGCTGAGCTGTCTTATCTGCTGTTCATACGCCCCCAAAGTGTTCATAATTTCTTGTCTGTTCATTTACACAACCTTCATAATTTTTCTTAAAATACTGCTGAAAATCATCGAGCCCAAGAGATAAAACCAGAACCAGCTCAAAAATCCAAAGAATCTGAATTCAGGAATTGCACTGAAATAATCGTTGAACCATCTGAAAAATAATATAAGCGGAATCGCAGTGTAAACCACGCTTCTCATGCTTACCTTCATCATTTTAGGGACAAGCTCGATTTGTTTTTTTTGAAACTCCATAAGTTTCTCAGGGTGCTCTTTATATTTTTTCATCTCGCTCTGGAGCGCCTTTTGTTCTTTCTTCATCTCTCTAAGCGTCTCTTGGTCTGTCAGATATTTCTGCGTGAGCGTCATAATCAAAGAGATGAAAGCAATAATAATTATCATTCCACCAGTGAGATTCCAGTCAAGAAGCGCTCCGGCTGTTGGGTTTAGAACCGAATGAATAGAGTCTTTTATGAACGGAGCAGAATCCCAGAAAATCGCAATCAGCATAGATACTAACATTATTAAAAAAATCCAACGAAAACTTATTTCCTTGCCTTTATTGTCCATTTTGTCTCTTTGAAAAAAGAAAAGCCGGTTTTTAAAGATTGGGTAATTAATTTATTCTACAAATTTTTTCATGATTGGGTGCATGTCCATTTGGTGTTGCTGTACAATGTTTGTGAAGAATTGGTATGTTATCATAATCACAAGAAGAATTGCGGTTCCTGAAACCATTGCTCCAATAAGGTTTGTGGCTGCAGCAAGCAACCCGACAGCAAGCCCGCCCATCACTGTTAAAGGCATGATGTATCTACTTAAAATGCTTTCTAAAATTCTTTCGTCCTGTCTGAATCCCGAAACCTGAAGTCCTGAAGCGAGAATTTTGTGCGCCTGGCTTTTTGCGTCCATTCCAGAAGTGTTGACCCAGAAAACAGCAAACAAAGTTGAAAAGAACATAAAGAAAATAATGTGTGTGATTGACTGAATTAAATAAATGGGTAAAAATCCTCCTCTTATAATAAGTTCAACAATATTTGTGGAACTAATCCAGAAAGCAAGTCCTGAAACAGGCTGGCCTTCAATAAAACTTCCAAGGAAAGTAAAGTGCGACGCGATTCTTGCTACCCCCGTGCATTGTCCCTCAATCCCTGCGAGACAAGGAGCTGCAGCATTATCAATGATTCCTCCGAAAAGTTGTACATTTGCGACAAGTGCGGCAGTCAAAATGACAGGGATAACACTAGCATAGAAAAATGAGAGCGGCCATTTAACTCCGTATCCGCGGATTCTTCCAAAGCTTAAAGGAATTTCAACTTTGAGAGATTGCGCCCAGACGACAATCAGGAAAACTGCAACAGTTGCAATAATCGCCGCGGCCGCAGATAAAAGCTCGATAGGATACTGATTAATAATAGATTGTATCAAAATAAGGACTCTGCCTGTGCAGGGAACACTGTCAAAATTCAACAAACAATTTCTTCCCTGCGCGTCAATAAACTGAAGAGCAGCTGTTATCAATCTTCTCGAAACTCCTGCTGCAATAAATAAACTTACACCAGAACCGAACCCCCATTTTGTTGAAAGCTCATCCATATAAAAAATCAACAATCCTCCAAGTATAAGCTGGAAAATCAGAATTCCTGCAAATCCCGGGGCTGGCGCAAGCGCGCCCATAAGGACAAAGACAATTGCTTCAAAAATTATAAAAAAGAAAACACCAATTTTCTGAAGCCCCTGAAAAAATCTTTTCCCTTCCTCCGTGGTTGTGTCTATATTAATTATTTTTACACCAGCCAGCAACTGCAGAATAATGGAAGCCATAACAATTGGACCAACACCAAGAGAAATAATGCTCCCAAAATCTGTCGCGAGAACCATGGCAAGGAATTCGAACCGCGCCAGAACATTCTCGCTCAATCCAAAAAGAGGAATATTTGCAAGAACAAAAAACGACACAAGAATTATAATCGTCCATTTTGCCTTCTCGTTAAAGCCGAGCTTTTTCTCGTCAGGCTTTTTTATCTCAGGGATATAGTTAAATATTTTTTGCAGGTTCATTTTTCTATTCCCAGATAAACTGGAATGAATTTAAATTTTTCTTTGGATAATGCCAAGGCCACAGCCCTATGATTCCCTTCTAATATAGAATAAAAGATTTTATTTCTTTTATTTCTTTTTCTTAAAATAACCAGCTTTTTTCTTCCTTCTATCACTTTTCTTAATTCATTCTTATTATCAGCTATCTTCAGGATTTTTCTGATCCTCTGATTTTTTTTCACTTTGTTTTGTCTTATTTTTACAGCCAATCCACCAATGGTTCCTCTTCTGTTTTCTGAAAAAAAAGCCCTCCAGTCAGAAGTATTTATTACTCTCAGATTTCTGAACTCTCTCTTTGTAATTTCTGCTTCTCTCCATTTCTTGGTCTTTGTAAAAGAGATATCATACATTCCAGGTCTTATACTGTCAAAAATCTTTCTCAATAATTTAACTTTGCCTTCTCTGACAGCTTTTTTTACTTCATTGACAGAGATACTGATTCTTTTTCTTGAGAGACTTTCTAAAAACTCGCAGAAGATAAAATTTTTAAATATCTCTTTTTCATGAACTTTTTTTCCTATTTTCATATTCCTTTTTTCAAAATAATCTCACCGCCGGATTTCTTCACTTTTTCAATCGCTGTTTTTGAAGCTCCTCTTGCTTTTATAATGAATTTATCTTTTATATCCCCTTTTCCCAGAATTTTATAATCTGATAAGTCCAATTTCCCTGACCGATATTTTTCTTGAATGTCCCCCACATTTATCTTTTTTCTTTTATCTTTTTGTGTCTTCTTGCTTGTTATGCCTTTTTTTCCGAAGTATCCGTGGCCATAGAGTTTTGTTATTAATGTTTTTTTGTGGTCTGCTCTTTTTCCACTGCCTGACATTCCTGCTCCTCCGTGATGCCCTGATTTTTTTCTTTTTTTTCTGGCTCAGCCTCCGTGCGTGCCCATTCCTCTCCCCCGCATCCTGCTTTTCTTTTTCCTTTTTCGCGTCTTTTTCATCTTACAACATCCTCTCAATCAATTCATTTATCTTCTCTTTATTATCCCCTAAAACTCCTTTTCCGACGCCAAAATGTTTTTTGCTTTCAATCCCTCCCCGTGGCGGGTGAAGCCTAAAGAAAGGTTTTAAGTTAAGGTCCGCGTAATTTTTCCCTTTTTCAAGTTCTTCGGCAGCTTTTTTAGCGTCGATTTTCTTTTTTTTGTCCAGAGCCTGTCCGCGTTTCTCAATTAATTTTTCGAAAGTCTCTTTTTTTATCTCTCCGTAAGCGAGAAGATTCTTCACCTTTTTTATCATTCCGAGATTTTCTTTTGTTGGATTCACGACCACACAAGCGTATTTTCTTCTGAGCCTGAGCCTGTCCAGCGTCTCTTTCACTTTTTTATCAATTCCAATTTGTCCTTTAATTCTTATTATTGCTATCATTTTCGATTTGTTTTTTTAAGTGCGTTGAAGCATGCTCTTATGAGATTAAATGTTGTCTGTCTTTTTCCAAAAGATTTGCTGTAGACATCTTTTATTCCTGCAAGTTTTAGAACTTTTTTCAGCTCGCTTCCGACAACAAGCCCGGTTCCTTGCGGCGCAGGTATGAGAGTGACTCTTACACTTCCCTGTTTTCCCGTCACTTTGAAAGGAACAGTGTGCGGCTCTCCGCAAGTGCAATCAAAACTGGAGCAGGCCCTTTTTACTTTAATTATATTTATTTTTGATTTTCTTATTGCTTTATCTCTTGCAGGGAGTGTTTCTTTCGCTTTTCCTATTCCAATACCAACATGGCCATTTTCATCTCCGGTTACAGCCATTGAGGAAAAGACAGGAATATTTCCTTCTTTTGTTTTTTTCTGCGTCTGTCGCCAAGCCCTTCTTTTTCCGCCGCCGAATTTTCCTTTTGCCTGTCCAATCAGAATTAAGTCTGTTTTCACATCAAGAAGCGAATCAATAATTTGCTCTTCCAAAATTTTTCTGTTGTTGTTAAGGATTTCATCAATATTTGTAATTTTGCCGCTCCTGACTTCACGACCAAGTTTTGTTTTTGGCGCCCATCCAATTAAAGACCCCTTGCCTTTCTCAATTAATTCTTTTTCTCTCTTCTTTTCCGCCTCTGCTTCTGCCTTTTCCTCCAACTCTTTTTCAACAACCTCTCTTTCGGTTTTTTTCCCCGACTCCCCATTCTCTTCCTTTCCTTCTAACAATTCTTCAGAGATT
>CAYUGD010000018.1:3845-7564 GCA_964444275.1 Candidatus Woesearchaeota archaeon | reverse complement strand
ATGCAGGCCTGTCCTGCTGCTCCTAACCTAAAGGAGGGGTTAGTGTAAGGGGAACCTTGGTGCCCCTCATGAGCTATGCAGGCCTGTCAAAATATTATCTTTAATTATTATAAAATTATCTTTCTGAATTTAGAACAAGATTCTTGCTACTAAGAAGAGCTCTTTAGATTAGAATAAATAAAAAATTATCCAAAGAGCGCGCTGAGTCCTTCTGCTGCAGCTTCTTTCTTTTCTTCTTTTGGCTCTTCTTTTTTCTCTTCCTTTGCTTCAGCTGTTGCACTAGGTGCTGTGCTGGCAGAAACAAGTGCTGCACTCTCAAGTTCTTTGTCTATGTCAACGCCTTTCAGGCTAGCAACAAGAGACTTAATTTTAACTTCTTTGTCACCAGAGACATCGACACCAACAGCAGACATCACTTTCTTCAGGTTCTCTTTATTCACTTCCTTCCCTGCCTTGTGTAACAACAAAGCCGCATATACATACTGCATTTATTTTTCCTCCGAATTTTGTTTATTTTCTTGAGTCTGTTCAGATTTTTGGGTTTCTGGCTTGGATTCTTCTCCATCTTTCTTCCCACCACCTTTAGGACTTTTAACCTCTGTATCTTTCTCATTATTTTCTGCTGGCTTTTCTTCTGCCTCGCCCTTTTCAGAATTTTTAGCTTCTGTTTCAACCGATTCTTTTTCTTTTTTCTCGCTTTCATCCTCGCTATTCTTCTTTTTAGGTCTTGTTATTTTTTCCAAAGCCTTTCCGTGAACTCCTGCCTTACCAATTACGAACTTGATTGTTTCTTCTGAAGGATACCCGATTTCCACGGCAAACGGCAGTGCTCTGGAAAAGACCTCTTTTAATTGTTTTATTGTTCCTTCTTTGTCTATTTTTATATCTAAGTAGAGTTTTCCTTTTTCTATGTCGAATGCAGCGAGTGGCACGAAGCCGATTGTGAATGGTTTCATACCGAGTTTTCCCATAAGGTCTGCTGCGCTGGCAGAGATTTTCTCGCCTTTTTTCGCGATTATTTTTGGCTCCTTAATGTTTATTTTTCCTTTTTCTATCTGAATTTTAATTCCCAGAGCTCCGAGTTCTGATATTGCCGGTCCTGGCGTAAGTTCTGTCGGGCCTGCCAAAACTTCAATATCTTTGGTCGCTTCCTGTCCTGGTTTTGCTTTCGCGGGAATCTTTTTCTCAACAAGTTCTGCAGAAAGCTCAAACGCGTCAATATCAGAGAACAAAATCGCAGAACTCTCTTTAATATATTCTTTAATTTTTTTCACAGCTTCATTACCTGACTTATCTAGCGCGCGGAAAATTATGCTCTTCTTCGGAACCTTGACAACCGCTTTCCCTCTAAGTATTTTAACAATCTCCTGATACTGGGAAGCAGGAATATTTTTTATAGAAACTATCACAAGTGTTTTCTTATTTTTTACAAGCTCTGCCAAATTCGCGACTTCTTTCAATTTTTTTTCCGGGATTTTTTTTGTTCTTTTGGTCATCTTATCTGTATCTTCTGCGGTTTAGTCATTGTGAATTTTATTTCTAAATTTTTTATGTTCTCTTTTCCTTTTGTCAGGCCTTTGAAAACCGCATTATAAATTGTCATAATATTCTCTATAATCTCTTCGTCTTTCATGCTTTGTTTTCCTGCTGCAACTTTTATGCTTGGTTCTTTAGTTCTTATTCTCAAGCTGTTGTTTATTTTTTTCTTCAGTTCATTTATTGATTTTTCATTTGCGTTTGTGAGGATTCCAAGCTGGGGCGAAGGCATTTTTCCAGCAGGCCCGAGAGCCCGACCAAAAGCTGTTGCAATTTTTGGCATTAAACTCGCTTGAGCAATAAAAAAGTCATAACCCTTTACAAGTTTTTTTAACTCTTTTTTATCAGAATATTTTTTAAATTTCTCTGGAGTGATGGTTTCAACATCTTTATTTTTTGTCTCCAGAAAAGCGCATATTTTTTTGTCTTTTATTTTATGGGGGACGCTGACAAAAAGATTTATTTTCGATTTTTTCAGGTCGAATTTTTGCAGATTTATAATTAAGTCTGCGGTTTGGTCAAACTTTCTTTTCTTCTCTTTCCTTAATTCAGATAGAGCTTTTTTCAATTGTCCTTTAAGTTCCATTTTCTACTCTTGACCTTGCTCAGGTATTTCTTCATCTCCTTCGCAGAGTCACTCGCCTCCAACATCACGCGCCATAGACATAGAACATATTCCACAACGATGTTGTTCAATCGGCATTTTTTAAAGATAAAGCTGATTTATAAATCTTATTACAACAATCCTTATAAATAAATTTAATTTTAGTTTCTTATGGGTCTAGAAGATAAGCCCCTCTGGGAATTAGATTTAAAACTTATTTTTTTAAAAGAAGATACAACTTGCAGAGGATGTTCTACTCATCTGAAAAAAGGACAAAATGTAATTGAATGTAATGATGAAAAACTTAGAGGAGTTTATTGTAAGGCTGTTTGTTTAGAAAGTTATATTCTTAAATCAGTAATTGATGAAGAAATAAGGGAATTTTATTCAAAGAATGGTGATCCTGTTGCTAAGAAAGTATTAAGGGAGTTAGGTATAAAATGGAACTTATAACACTTTTATCCTCGGGAAAAGGAAGTTGGGCGCAGGTCGCTGGTTTGATTAAGTACGGCGATTGGGACAGAGTGGTAATTCTCGGCGATAGTTTTGCAAAGAAATTCACGCACGAAAAACCTTTCGAGTTTGTCGAAGTAAATTTAAATCAAAGACTCAAAGACCTGAAAGAAGAATTTTCTAAAAAACTCAAAGGTAAAATTAGGGGAACAGAGGTGGCACTGAGTATTGCTTCTGGCGATGGAAAAGAACATATGGCGCTTATCTCTGCGCTTATCAATTTGCCGGTTGGCATAAGATTCGCAGCCCTGACAAAAGAAGGAGTTATTGATTTGTAATGTTCTTAAACCAGAAATCAAAATTAGGTGAAAAACTTTTGAAAGAAGGAGACTTTCCCGAAATGAATTTTTGCAAGAATTTTGCTAAATGTGCTGTAGCGAAAAAACTTGAGAAAAAAGCAATATATTTCAATCTAAATCAAAACCCTGAAGTTCAGAAAAATTATGCAGAAAAGATTAGAGAATTGAGACGAGAGAATTGTGAAAATTGCTTTGCTACCAAATATTTTAGATACAAGGAATCTTGTTAAACTGATTATCTAAAAAAACTGATCCCCCAGAACGCAATAAGAAGGAAGAACAAAAATATAAAGAATTTTGTTAAGAGCATAAATGACTGCTTTGCTATTTTTTCGTTTTTTGTCAGGGCGAGAATTGTCAGGTAGAAGAACCGCCCGCCGTCGAAAATTCCTACGGGCAGCATATTAATTAAAGCCATGCTTATGCTGATTAAGACAAGCCACCATAAAAGATTATATACAAAGACGCTTAATCCGTCGAATCTTGGTTTGTAGTATACGTGCGGATCTTTGAAAGACGCAGCGTTTACGATTCTTCCCATAAGTCCTCCCTTTTCCTGTGCAATAAACCCAATACCGAGCCATGCCATTCCTTCCTGCCTGGGATGTTCTTCAAGAACAATAGATTTCCCAGTCTCCCCGCCGTCGACGATTGTTGTGATATTTATTTCTTCTCCAGGAGAATATTTAGAGAGTTCGCCGACCAAATCCTCAGTGCTGTAAATAGAGAATCCATTGATTTCTGTTATAATGCTGCTCAGGTTTTCT
>CAYUGD010000018.1:2210-3835 GCA_964444275.1 Candidatus Woesearchaeota archaeon | reverse complement strand
TCATAATCTTTTATTTCATCAACAACATGTAGTTCCGGAATCCTCTTGAATACATCATACATTGATTTGCTTGGTTGAAATGTTACCGCTATTCTTGCAGTTTTAACTAATGATAAAAGAAAACGTAAGAATATAATTTCATCTCCGTTTTCCTGTGCTTTAATCATCTCTTCTGTAGCAAGATAAATATTTTCTCTGGCCCTTATTTCAATTAGTTCTTTTTCTGGGTTTTCTGAGATTTCAACAATTTTTTCAAAAGAGGGACTAGTAACATCTATTCCGTTCACCGAAGTAATATTTCCTATGAAAACAGATTGCGTAGCGTACGTGTCGTAGGTTATGCCGGAAGCAGAGAAACTAAGAGAAAAAAACGCTGTCAAAATTCCAAAAAAGAAAATTCCTGTTAGAACGTTTGCAAAAGTTCCAGCGCTTAAGACTGCTCTCTGAGCAAAGTTCTTCTTTTTTTGCATCATTTTCTCGTCGAGCTCGACAAACGCAGCCAAAAATACAGGCAGAAAGAAGGGGAAGAATCCAAAGCCAGTTGTCTTTATTCTTACTTTATTGTGTGCCGCAATAATTCCGTGAGCCATCTCGTGAGTTATCGCCACAATTGCTATAATTACTATCCAATATGTAAAATAAAATGGCGGCAAAAATTCAAGCTTAAAGACCTGGGGCAAATACGGAACAAGAGGCATTATTGGCGGAACTTTTATCGCTCTCACTGCTTCAGGAACAAAAAAGTAAATCTTCACGAGAACATAAACAAGATAAAACATCCCAGCCATCAGAAAATATCCTGAGATTACCGAAAGCCAGCTTAAAACATTCATCACTTTTTTGTTCTTCTTTCCGATTCTGTTAATTAGTTTTATCCCCCAGCTTGTTCTGTAGAGATAAAGAAGCCCTTCTCTTTTGAGATTTTTCTTTCTGGTGTAGAGAAAAAGAGACAATCCTGTCACGAACAATATCAAAAATATTATGTCGTATATAAAAAAACTCATCTTAGTTATTTTTATGATTTATTTTTTTCTCAGGGGCCTGAATTTTTTTTTCTGGCACTTTCTGCATTTTATTTTTCCTTTTAGGATTTTCTGTGGATCTGCTCTCATTTTTGTGCCACAATTCTTGCAAACAAAAACATTCTTGAAGAGTCTGTTGTGTGCTTCTAAAATTTTTGCCATTTTATTTATTTCCTAGATTTTTCTTTTAATTATTTTTTTGCCTTCAACGTTCCAGTATTCAACATTTGAGTTTGCTTCTATTTGGTGCCTGATTTCTTCAGGGCAGTCTATTTCCAGAGTTTCAAAACTTTCAAGGTCCATAATACTCACTTTTTTTTCTCCTTTTGAGAGGACCTGACCTTTTCGTTTATCAACCATCGGGACCTCGAATCTCTCATGACCTGGGACCGCAATTATCTTTTTATTCTCGTTGATAATCCCAATAGCTTCTATTCTGACTTTTGCGTGCCCGTGCTTTCCGGTTTTGCTTACATCCATTTTTTTAACTGTGTAAGCTTCTCCATCAATAAGAATATTTGTTCCTGTTTTTGCGTCTGTCGCATTAATTAATTTTAAAACCATAACAAAAAAAGCAAAAATGTATTTAAAAAAGTTTACTCT
>CAYUGD010000018.1:0-2110 GCA_964444275.1 Candidatus Woesearchaeota archaeon | reverse complement strand
AAGAAAAAAGATTTTATAGAGATTGAATTTACCGGAAAAACTAAAGAAGGAAAAATCTTTGATTCAAATGTAAAAGAAGAATTAGAGAAGTTACATTCAGACCGCGAGCCCCCAATTAAGGCGAAGCCGTTTGTCTTTTGTGTTGGTGAAGGGATGTTTCTTAAAGCACTTGATAAGTTTCTCGTCGGCAAGGAGATTGGGAAAGAGTATGAAAAAGAATTAAGCCCTGAGGATGCTTTTGGAAAAAGAAATTCAGAATTCATTCAAAGAATGCCCGCAAGAATTTTCAAAGAGAAAGAAGTGAATCCTTTTCCCGGAGCAACTTTTAATTTTGATGGTAAAATTGGAAAAGTTCTAGCTGTTTCAGGTGGCAGAATCATTGTTGATTTTAATCATCCGCTCGCCGGAAAAGACGTTGTCTACAAAATAAAAATTCTCAGAAAAATTGACGACCGAAATGAGAAAGTTAAAGCACTTAATGAATTTTTCTTCAAGAGAAATTTAAGGTTTGAGATAAAAAAGAAAAAAATAATCTTTAAAGTTGAAAAAACTTTTGTGAAACTTGTTGAATTATTTAAGGATAAATTCAAGGAGGTTCTTGGGTTGGATATTGAAGTAGAAGAAGTGAAAAAAGAAGATAAAAAACAAGAAAAGAAAAAAGAACTTAAAGAATCTGAGAAGAAATAATAATTCTTTTACTCGACGATTTCATCTTCGCTGAACCAAAGTAGGATTTCTGTTTTGGCTGCTTCCGGGCTTTCAGAAGTGTGCACCGCATTTTCCCAGACCCCTGTCTTTGAATTTATTCTGCCATATTTACCTCTTATTGAAACAGGGTGGGCTTCTTCAGGATTTGTTGCGCCGCAGATTTCTCTTACTTTTTTGACAGCACCCTCTCCGGCGTAAACCAAAGCAAGCACTCTTTCAGTATCGTGATATTTCCCCATAATATAATTAATAGTGTTCTCAAAAATTTTTGGTCTTGATTTTAAATGGCCGTAATGCTTTTCTGCCAACTCCCTCGTTACTTTCACAACTTTCGCGCCGACAATCTTTAATTTGGTTTCTGATAATGCTGAAAGGATATTTCCTGTCAAGCTTTTTACAAGCCCGTCAGGTTTTATTAAGATCAAAGTTCTTTCGTACACCATGCCAATTTATGTAGAAGTTAATTTAAAAATCTTCTCAAATATCACAACAATCCTTATAAATCCAGATAAATTCTCTCAAATATGAATGGAGATTATAATGATGCTTCTTCAGAAGTGAAAGAGATTGATAGAGAGTTAGCAGAACTCTTGAAAAAACAATCCGCTAAGATAAAGGTAATAGGTATCGGCGGTGGCGGAAATAATTCTTTGAGTAGGATGCGTGAGATTGGGATTAAAGGAGGCGAGCTTATTGCAGTTAACACAGATGCCCAGGATCTCTTATACAGCAACGCAGACCAGAAAATACTTATCGGGAAAGAATTAACTCAAGGACTTGGCGCAGGGAGCAATCCGAAAATAGGTGAAGAAGCTGCTAGAGAATCAGAGTCAGAAATAAAGAAAAAAATCTCAGGAAGCGATATGATTTTCATAACCTGTGGCTTGGGAGGCGGAACAGGAACAGGCGGTGCACCCATTGTCGCATCACTCGCAAAGAAACTTGGCTCTTTAGTTATCGGCGTGGTAACTTTGCCTTTTACAATAGAAGGAAAAAAGAGAATCGAAAATGCTATGAACGGATTGGAAAGAATGGAAGCTGTTGTCGACACTTTGATTGTAATCCCGAACGATAAACTTCTTGAGCTAGCTCCAGAACTGCCTTTGCACACAGCCTTCAAAATCGCCGATGAGATACTCACAAACGCGGTTAAAGGAATTACGGAGTTGGTAACAACCTCCGGACTTGTGAACCTCGATTTTGCAGATATAAAAGCTGTAATGTCTGACGGCGGCGTCTCTTTGATTGGGATGGGGGAATCGGACAGCGCGAACAGAGCAACAGAGGCAGTTGAAAAAGCAATTAACAATCCTCTTTTAGATGTTGATATTTCAAATTCAGCAGGAGCTTTGGTAAATATTATCGGCGGACCTGATATGAGTCTTGACGAATGCAAATCAAT
>CAYUGD010000017.1:0-7633 GCA_964444275.1 Candidatus Woesearchaeota archaeon | reverse complement strand
TAAAGTTAACTATCTTCACAAAAAAATGAAATGTGAAAAATGCGGTCACGAGTCTGAGAACAATAAAGAAAAATTTGGCGTGGTTCTTTGCGAAATCTGTTACCATTTTTCTCCTTCTGAGGAAAAATCTTTTAAACAATATATCAAAGAAAAAATACCCGGGGAAATTCTTGAAACTTTCAGAAAAAATTATGTTCCGAGAAGAGAGAAACAAAAACAAGGGATGATAAAAAAGGCTGTGAAAGGGAACCTTATGTCAAGAGCCCCTTTTGGTTATAAAATTCGAAAAGGAGAAATTGTCCCCTCAGAGAATTACAAAGAAGTTGAAGAAATTTTTGAGAAATTTATTAATAACAAAATTAGCTTAAGACGACTTGCTGAAGAACATAACTTTTCTGTTAACGGACTCAAGAAAATTCTGAAAAACTTTACTTACATTGGGAAAATAAAATTCAATAATCAGGTTTATCCCGGAAACCATCAGCCAATTATTTCTGCGACATTGTTTAACAAAGTTCAGGATAAACTTGAAAAACTTGGAATAAAATAGTTACCTGAAGCTCTTCTGTCTTTTTCTTCTTGCCTTGCTGTCTCCGGGTTTGTATGCTTCTTTTCTTCTGACGTCTGCCACGAGAAGAAACCTGTCATATTCAAGGAAAGCTTTTTCAAGTTCTTTGTTTTTTGTGAATCTTATAATTGCCCTCGCCAAAGCAAGTCTTGCCGCCTCAATCTGACTTTTGCTCCCGCCGCCACGAACATTTACAGAAACATCAAAGTTAATTTTTCCGTGAATTTTTTTGGTTATTCTTAGGGGCTCTTCTATCTTGAGCCTGTCAAACCTCTGAAGATTTTCATAAGGCTTTCTGTTTATTGTTATTTTTCCAGAACCTTCTGTAGCCACTGCTCTCGCAACAGCACTTTTTCTTTTTCCCGAAGTAATTACCTTTCTACTCATTTTTTACTTTTTGTTATCTCTTTAACATTAATGAATTTACTTTTTTTTGTTTTTCCGGCCCCAATTTTTTTAGAGTCTTCAAATTCTTTTGGTGTTCCGATATAACATTTTATTCTTTTTAATGCCTCTTTGCCTCGTCCTTGTCTGTGGTTTGGGAGCATTCCTCTTATTGCTCTTTTTACAATCAAATCTGCGCGCCTTGAGTGTTTTGGTCCTTTTTGTCCGCTTCCCACTCTTCTCCTTTTTCTGTCAAAATTTTCTTTGATATTTTTTTTACTCCCGGTAATTATTACAGAATCACAATTAAGTATAACTATCTCTTCTCCCTTGAGGGCTTCTTTTGCCGCATAACTTGCGAGCCTTCCCATTATCGCGTTTTTCCCGTAGATTATTTTCATTTTAATAAATCCTCTAATTCATTAATACAAATTGGTTTTAGATGAGAGGCAATATTCTCTGATTTACACTTTTCAAAAATATCTGTGTCTCCCGTGATTATTATCTTTTTATCAGCTTTTATTTGTGGGTATAATCCAAAACAAGCGCCTTCAAGCCCGTCTAAGATTGCACAATCAAATTTTTCTCTTGAATAATTCTGCTCTGTTTCTTTTACCGAACTTGCTCTATACATTTTGAATCCTCCTATCCAACTAAGATAATTCTCATAAACTTTCATACTTGTTTTATTGTCTTCCACAACCAGGATTTTTTTCATTTTAAGAACCTCACATTTTTACCTTCAGGATTTTTCTTAATTTCCTCTATTATGCTTGAAGAAGATATTTTCCCTTTTTCAAGTTTTTCTTTTGCCTTTTCAGAAAAGTTCAGTGCAATAAGTTTTATTTTCTTAGTGATTTCGCCTTGTGAAAGAACTTTTCCAGGAACAATAACCGTTTCCCCTTCTTTTGTCTGGCGGTCAATTTCCCCAAGATTCAAATCTACGAAATTCCTTCTTGGTCCAGAAAGAGTGATTGCAACCTCAATCCAGGCTTTGTTCTTCTTTGCAGCTTTTATTGTCTCAACTAGTTCAGGATTTGTTTTTCTTTCAATTTGCTTGCTTATTCTTGTTTTTGACTTCATTTTTAAATTTAAATTAGCAGAAAACTTTTCCCGCTAACGCCGAGTGTTTTCGCGAATTCCTCTGCCCTAAATTTTGAGCGAGGACACGAGCCCAACTCGCAGGTTTATGTATAAAATCAATTTTAATGATTTATAAGTTTTTTGATAATGCGATAATGCGGGAAGAAGGATTCGAACCTTCGTAGGCACTAAGCCAATGGAGCCTTAGTCCATCCCGTTTGACCACTCCGGCATTCCCGCATAAACTAAAATAAATTCTTCTGTTTTAAAATGTTATTAATTAAAGAATTCTAAATTGCTTTCTCAACACTCTTTTTCAGGAACTTAAGGTCTTTTTTTAGAACATTCACTGAATCTAGAAAAACTTTTTCAGGCGTTATCTGGCCGAAAGATTCAACAGTCACAACGAGTTCATCTTTTTCCTCGATTTCTGGTTTTTTTCCTGCTTTATTAATCATTCCTTTACAAACATCAGCGACCTCTTTTTTCCCGGCATCAGTTATAATTATTTTATTGCCTTTTTCTTTAATCTTAACATCAGGACAAACTTTTTTTATTTCTTTGTAAAGATCCTTATCAACAATTATCTCCGAGGCTTTTCTATAAAACACCAATCCCGGGGAAAACTTTGTATGCTCAGCACCTTTCCCTGTTTTTGTTGTTGCAACAAGTTTTATCCCTTGTTTATTTGATAAGAGAGTAATCGGAATTTTTTCATAGACAATCTCAAAATCTCCCTTCAATTCTCCCGAATAAACCACCCCCTCTTTTTTTGTCTCTAATTTGAGTTTTCCTTGCTTTTTCTTCTTTCCTTTTTTGGGTTTTAAAGGAATCAGCCCAAGCCGGTGAGCGATTGTTTCGTCGTAGAGTGCAGAATCATTTTTTGAAATCTCTACTTCATCTATTGCTACAATGGGTATCTGGCTAACATACCTTCTTATAGAATTTGCTAAGGTTTCAGAAATTTCTGCTGTAAAAACAACCTGGTTTTCTGTTTTTTCAATTTTTTTCATTTAAGGTCTCCTTCCTCTTCGCCCACCTTTCTTTTTTGGTCCGCCTCTGGGGTATTTTGTTGTATCTAAAATATTAAGTATCTTAAATCCTTCCCTTGACAGGCTTTTCACTATTGCATTTGCTCCTGGTCCTGGCGCCGGATTTCTCGTTTTTGCTCTTATTCTAAAATAAAGCGCGCCCACGCCTTTTTCTTTGAGTTCTTCACCAATTCTCTTCGCAATAAACATTGCAATAGTCGGATTTGCCTTGAGTCTTCCGTGCTTTGTAACCATCCCGCCTGAAACTTTTGAGAGCGTCCTTCCTGACATGTCTGTAGCGTGAACAATTGTATTGTTAAAAGAGGTGTAGATATTTATAATTGCTTCTACTTTCTTTTCTTTCTTCTTCGATTTCTTTATCTTTTCTGTTTTTTCTGCCATTTAAGATTCTTTTACATCCTCACTTTTCTTAACTTCTTCTGATGATTTTTCTTTTTTCTTCTTTTCTTTCTTAATTACTTTTATTTTATCTTCAAGAGATTTTGGGACGATGTATGATGGGCTGTTGACAGCTCTGTTGTTTATTAAAACTTTTTTATGGACAATTAGTTGCCTCGCGCTTTTTGGAGTTGGAGTCAGCTTTTTTGTAACAAGGATTGTCTGCAACCTTCTGTTTAAAAAATCTTTTTTCGTTAACGAAAGCACGTCTCCGATTGAGTTAACATCAAAACCCATTTTCTTCAGCCGTTCAAATAAGGCCTGCTGCTCTTCAGGACTTGCCGAAATAAGTTTTTTTGCTTTTTCCCTTATTGAATCAATCCTTGCTTCTGCCTTCCAAATCTCTTTTTTATTTTTAAGACCGAACTGCTCTTTTATAGCAGCTTCTTCCTCAATCCTTTCTCTCTCAAAAGATCTTTTCGGTTTTGAATATTTTTTTTGTTTCCTTTTCATTTTTTAAATTTTCTTTTTAGTTTTCTTTTTTATTCCCATTCCTTTCTTTTTATTTGGTCTGAAGTTGCCCCTTGTTTTTTGCCCCCTTACGGGGAGCCCTGCACCATGCCTTATTCCTCTGTAACTTCTTATTTTCTTCAGTCTTTTAATATCAAAGTCTGTTCTCAGTTCAAGGTTTGTTCCTGTTAAGTGTTTGTTTTTCCCTGTCTCAAAATCGTGTCTTCTGTTGAAAATGAATTCCGGCATTTCAGGGTTTTTTATGAACTCTGTTATTTTTTTAACTTCTTCAGAAGTTAGTGAACCAATCTTTCTGTTTTTATCAATGTTCAGTTTTTTGCAGACAGCGTTCGAAAGACTCCACGAAACTCCTTTTATCTTTGTCAGGCCGGGATAAATTCTCATATTCCCTTCTATGTCTTGTGAAAGAATTCTAATCATTCTTTCTTCTTGTCTTTTCTCTTCTGCTTTGTCTTTTTTTGTTTCTTGAGTCATTTTATTTTACAAATAGATTATGTCTCTGGAACTCCAGCAATTCCTGCAAGATTCTCTTTTCAACCGCTTTTTCAGGGTCGGGCAGGTTCTGGATTCTTTTTCTCATTCCTTCAAAACTTTCAAAAGTTTTTTCCTGTCTTGCTTTGATTATCTCTTTCATATGTTTTTTTCCAAATCCAGGCAGCATCTCTATTCTGTGAACCCGCTTGTTTATTGCTTCTGCTTTATTGAAAAATTCAACGAACTCTTTCTCCCGCTCCTTTACTACTTTTTTAATGAATTCCTGGAGTTGGGTTTTTCCTGTCTCGGTTAATTTTTCGCGATGCAGTCTTCCTAAAATGTAATAAATTTTGTCCCGTTTCCTTTCGCCAATGTAAACTTTTTCTCCAATTTCAAGAGAGGTCCCTCTACGCGGGACTAATTCCAAAAGAGTAAGATTTGTTTCTCCTATAGCTTGGGCTACAGGGACCCTTTTCTTCTCCAACGGATAGCCGTTTGGTAGATAATCTAATATGATTGCGTGCTCGTCTTTTCTCATTTTCTTTATCTGAATTCCTCAATTGTTTGAAGTATTTTTTTTGTTTCATCTTCGTCAAGGCTGACATCACTGAAAATTTTATTTAAATTTTCCTGATTTTCCGGCAAAATATCAATTATTTTTGCAATGTGTCTCGGTTTTACTTTTATCAAATCAAGAGCTTCGACCTTTGTTCTTAATTCTTTAGCCTTTCCTGGTTTGATTTTTACAAACTTTTTTACAAACTTTTTCACCTCATCTCCGCTATCTTTTTCCTTTTCTATGTATTCAAGAGCTTCTGCCATACTCAGCGGTTTTGTGTTTTTTATCATTGTTTTTTTGCTTTCTTTATTTTTTTCAGGTGGATTGGCTTAATTATAAATTTTTTTTCCTTATTAAAGTCTTTTATTCTGATGACGTAGGACCTGCCTCTTTTGCCTTCGACCACTCCTGTTCTGCCCTGTATTTTTGCAGGAAATTCTGCCTTGAGCGAAGGCTCTTTTACAACCGCAACCATATCTCCTTCTCTCATTTTTTGAAAATATTTGCTTAGTTGTGATTTTCCTTTTGCTTTTATTTTTTTATTTCTAGCCATAATTTACCCAAATTCATTCAATTTAAAAAACTATCCTTTAGTAATTTTTTGTTATTTTTGGTAGAATTAGTATGTGGGAAATTTTTCGTTTTCTGTTTCATTTACAGGATTTGAAAAGGATTCTGAGTTTTCGGGCAGATTTGTTGAAACCAAGTCACCCTTACTTCTCGCTTCTTCCATATTCTGGATTATTGCGTTAAACATTTTCTCGCCCCACACTCCTTTTCCACATCGCTCACAGAAATCGACGACACTTTCGTCAGGAATCTCTGCCCCACAATAAATACACTTTTTTGCCATCGTCCTCTTTTAAGTTATTCAAAATTCTGTAGGGTTTTTAAAGATTTGCTCTCACTCGCAGATAATCGGATAATCTCATAAATAAAGATTTTAGTAAACTTTAAAAACAATTCTTATGCAATAGTATTATGATAATTCCTGTTAGGTGCTTTAGTTGCGGAAAACCAATCGGTCACTTGTGGGGAGAATTCAAAAAGAGAGTGGCTGAAGGAGAAAAGCCGGGGAAAGTTCTTGACGAGCTCGGCTTGGAAAGATACTGTTGCAGGTCAATGTTTCTCGGACAAAAAGATTATATAGAACTTATAAGCAAGTTTAAGAAAGCGTAACAAGAGAATAATCCTATTTTGGAATTTTATGAGACTTTTGAGCCTACGGGAACTTCGCTGTCTGGAGTAATAATTGAAATTTTGTCGCCGCTGCTTGCCGCAAGAAGCATGCCTTCAGATTTAATCCCTTTTATTGTCGCTGGCTCTAAATTTGTTACGACAACTATCTTTTTATTCATTAAATCTCCAGGCGCATATTGCTGTTTTATCCCTGCTACTAGTGTGTGCTGTTTTTCTCCTATGTCAACAGTGAGTTTGTAAAGTCTGTCTGCTCCCTCAATATTTTCGACTTTTTTTATTACTCCAATTTTCAAACCCATCTTAGTGAAGTCATCTATTGTAATATAAGTCATTTTATTCCTTTGTAATTTCTTTTTATTAAAATAAAGCAAGACAGCACCACTGCTTCGCATCTTGTGGGATACTAACAAAGCGGCGTAGAAAGCTTAACTTCTGTGTTCGGAATGAGAACAGGTGTTTCCAATCTACTATGGCCGTCTCAAAAATCCAAGATTCCGACATTTTATAAATCTTTTTATATATCTTTTTTCTAATTAAATCGCGTGGGTGTGCCGGAGCGGTCAAACGGGACGCGCTCAAGTCGAGCGAGCTCGCGAGGCTAATGCCTCACTAATATCGAGCGAACTCGGGAGATACGCGTTGGCTTAGTGCCTACCTAGGTTCGAATCCTAGCACCCACATAAGTTCAGGATAATCCTCCTAACTCTCGGTAAAAATTAAGATAGCCTTTAGAAAACAAAATAAACTTGTTCGCAACAATCTTAATTTCAGATTTTCCTGACGTAAAAGATTTAGAGATGTCTGCTTCGTCTCCAGCCATTTTAAATATCTCTTCATACCCTGTCTTTAGAATTATGTCTGGGTTTTCAGCAAGCCCTTTATTCACAAAAATCTCCCCCTCTGAAACCTCAACAGAATAACTTCTGTTATCTATCTGTATCTGGATTTGAGGCCTTATTGATGTGAACGGGATTTCCTGAAGATTGTAAAGTTTTAGTTTTACCGCCGCATAATAAATGAACTCTTTTTCCATTTCTTCAGTGCTTATGTCCGCGAAAAGACCGGTTATGTTCTCAAAATTTTCCATATTTAAAATATCCTTAATCTCAATTTCTTCAAAAGCCGTGCTGTATTTTTGAACAGGATTTACGATTTCTCCTTGTTCTATCTTTTCGTTGTATGTTTCGGTGTAATCCGGCGCATTAAGAGATTGATAAACAAAAGAAGAAGCTAGTCCCATCATAACAATAATCAAAATAATTGCAATAAGGATTTTCGGCGTTCTTTTTCTCGATTTTCCTGACATGCTTATTTATCAAAATCAATATTTATAAACATTATTCATAACTCTAATATATGCCCGGGTAGCTCAGTCTGGATAGAGCGAAAGGTTCCTAACCTTTA
>CAYUGD010000016.1:0-7655 GCA_964444275.1 Candidatus Woesearchaeota archaeon | reverse complement strand
GGAAGAAATAGAAGCGAGAAGCTGTGAAGCCTGCAGCCGTTTAGGACTTCAGTTATTAGGATGCACTCAAAGCAGATGTGAAGAAATAAGTGCAGAAAGGGAAAAACAAGGACTAACAGGCTGTGAGTTTATCCCTAGGGAGAGTTTCTTTGAGAAAAGTAAATGTGTCGGGAAGGTTAGTTGTTCAACAAAAGAAGAAAGTCAGAGGTTTTTGGGTGATAGAATAATAAAAATTGCGAGAGAGATTAAACAAGAGAACGGGATTAGCGATGCTTCTGTCAAAGAAGACACTGGAATGAAAAATTTTGAATGCTTGGTTTTAGCGGTTGCGATAACTGAGAGTGGAATCCAGCATTGCTCTTCGATTCAACAGGAGGGTAATCCTTTGTATTGCGACGACGAAATCAAGGAGCTTTTTAGTGACGGAAGCGACTTTGGTGTGATGCAAATAAATCTTGATGAGATTACTGGCTCTGTTCCTGTCAATTTTGAAGAGAATGTAGAATATGGGGTTAATTTATTGGTAGGTGGTTATAATTCTTTTAAGGACGGAAAAACATTTGTTCCAACAGACACTTTTTATAGAGGATGGTCTGCTGCTTTGAGGAGTTATGACGGCTGGGGACTTAATGAGAACAACGGATATGTTGAAGATGTTTTAGGTCCGAGCCGGGAGGAAGTTGTTCAGCTTTTCCCTGATGTTTGCGGGGGTTAGAATTCTGATTCGTAAAGTGCGGGAGATAGGATTCGAACCTATGTAGGCACTAAGCCAACAGGTTTCTCCGAAACTCGCTCGCGTTATTGACAGGAAATCTCCCTTCGCGAACCTTTCGCCTAAGCCTGTCCCGTTTGACCGCTCCGGCACTCCCGCCTGATTATTAGGGTTTTTCTGAATATAAAAAGTTTAGCTTTTGCGACGACGGAAAGATATTTAAACAAAATTTCCTTATTCTAAATATGAATAATCTTAAAGTTTTAGGGCTTATAGTGCATCTCTTACTTGGTCTTTATTTAATAAATTCCTCTTTTGGTTTTGTTTCAATGCCAGATTTCATTCAATCAATTGACAAATGGATAATTTTTGTTGCAGGAGTTCTTGTCATTATCGGAGGGATGAAATATTTGAAAAGAAGCCCACCAAGATCTAATTTTAATTTGTTCCCTTAATTATTTTTTCCTTTCTTGTTTTCTGCTTCTTTCTGCTTTATCTTGTCTTCGAGATTGAGTTTGTCTATAAGTTCCTTGTATCTGTTACGAATTGTGACCTCTGTTATCCCTGCAATGTCTGCAACTTCTCTCTGCGTTTTTTTCTCGTCGTTCATCAGGGCTGCCACATAAAGTGCTGCCGCCGCGATTCCTGCAGGACCTCTTCCTGACGTAAGCTCAGCTTCCTCTGCTTTTTTCAAAACTTTCAGCGCGTCATTTTGTGTCTTCGGTGATAAATTAAGAACAGACGAAAATCTTGAGATATAATCCTTTGGGGAGCTTTGTTTTACTTTAATTCCTAGCTTTCTTATTATAAATCTGTATGTTCTCCCGATTTCTTTTCTTTCGACGTCTGATGCTGTTGCCATCTCGTCAAGAGTTCTTGGAATGCTGTAGCTTCTGCATGCTGCGTAAAGACATGCCGCTATGACCGATTCCATACTCCTTCCGCGCACCAGTCCCCGCTGAACAACGTAATTATAAATTCTCGCCGCCTCGTCTCTTACGACATTTGGAAGATTTAGATAAGAAGCAATAACTCTTAACTCGGCCATTGCAAGTCTCAGGTTACGCTCAATCGAAGTTGAGACGCGCTCCTGCCATTTCTTTAATCTTAGGAATTTACGCGTGTGTTTTGGTTTTAGTCTGTATATATCTGAAATCTCTCCGACGTTTGTGGTGAGTCCTTTGTCAAATTTCTGAATACTTGTAGGTGCTCCGCCTCTCCCCTTTTTTTTGCTCTTGTCAAACTTCGCGTGATGGTCAACGCCTGTATCAACCATTTTCTCCTCGACGACAAGACCGCAATCATTACATATAATCTCTCCAAGGTAAGGGTCATAAGTAAGATTAATGCTCCCACACTCAGGGCACTTTTTTATAAAAGTCATTTTTAATGAATTAAATTTAATATAATTTTGTTACTTAAGGGTTAGATAGTAATCTTTATAAATAATTTATGCACAAGATTTTTAAAGTTTTTCCCTTTATAAAATCTTCGTTTTTTACCGACGAGCTTCTTAGAATTAGTTTTTAGAATCCTGGATTTCTTTAATCAAGACCCCGTTTGCTATGCCTTCCTGGCTTGGTCTGTTTGTAATTTTAACTTTGCCGAGCTCTGTTTCAACAATCGTACCTTTTGTAACGATGTTCTGCCTGGCAAGGAACCTGTTTGAAGGTGTTTCAACCACGTTTTTTATTTCAAGTTTTTTACTTTTCTTCCCCGCCTTTACATTTACAAACTTTATTCTCAAAAGAAATGATTTTTTGTTTCCTCCCCTAATTCTTTTCACTTTGTTTTTTTCTTTCCCAAGTTTCACAGTTCTTTTTTTTCCCGGAATTTCATAAAATTTTTTCTTCCTTCCTTTTTTGTATCTCCCGCCCGTAATTTTTTTCCCTTTTTTCATAATATTAAATTCTGTTTTTTGTTTATAAACTTTCTGTTGGCTCTTCCAGAAAAGACAACCAAAGGTTTTATAAATTACTCAATCAAATAAAAAATATAAATATTCCATAATTTGGAGTTAAAATGACTAACAGAATTGAGCGTCCATTGGATTTGTTGAATAATTCGAAAGGAAAAGAAGTTCTTGTGCACTTAAAAGGAGACAAGCAATTTGTCGGGACACTTTTGGCTTTTGATATTCATATAAACCTTGTTCTCGACAACATAAAAGAGATAGAAGGCGGTGAGATAAAAAGAAATTTTGGTTTGACTTTTCTGAGAGGAGATACAATTATTTTCATTTCTCCTGCCTCAACAGCTCTAAAGAAAGAGTAATTTTCTATTATTTAATTCTCAGTTACTTTTATTAATCAGATTTTCTTTAATAATTTATGACAGAAAAAATAAAACTGACTTTTCTCGGGACGAGCGATGCTGTGCCGAGTGCATTAAGAAATCATCCTGCGGTTTTGCTGACATACAAAGGAGAAAATATTTTAGTTGATTGCGGCGAAGGGACTCAGAGGCAATTCAGAAAAGCGCGTCTTAATCCGTGCCGACTCACAAAAATTCTGATAACGCACTGGCACGCAGACCATATTTTAGGAATTCCCGGATTGCTGAAAACACTTGGTCTTAGTGGCTACAATAAAAAACTCTCTGTTTATGGTCCAAAAGGAACGAAATTCTTGATGAAGTCTCTTTTGAAATTATTTGGTGTGAGAGAAGATTTTCCTATTGAGATTAAAGAGGTATCTGGGAGATTTTTTGCAGCAGATGATTTTTATTTGGAGGCTAAATCTATGCGGCATGGAGTGAGATGCAACGCTTACTCTTTTATAAAAAAAGCAAGGACAAAAATTGATAAAAAAAAGTTGAGAAAGCTGAAAATTTCCTCTGGTCCTCATCTAAAAAATCTGAAAAAAGGCAAAAGCATAATTTACAAAGGGAAGAAATATTCTGCAAAAAAACTTACTTACGAAGAGCCGGGCAAAAAAATTTCTTTTGTGTTAGATACTTCTTTGAATAAAGATATAGCGTCTTTTGTTAAGGGCTCAGATGTTCTGATTTGTGAGTCTTCTTATTCTCATGAGTTAAAGGATTTAGCGAAAAGGCATCATCATTTGACAGCAAGCCAGGCAGCAAGGATAGCGAAAAAGGCCAAGGCGAAAAAACTTTTTTTGATTCACGTCAGCCAGAGATTTTCTAAAAACATGAAAGCTATTTTAAAAGAAGCCAGAAAAATTTTTAAGAATAGTTATTTGCCGAAGGACCTGGATGTTGTGGAAATTAAGTAAACAAAACATTTTAAATAGAATTCTTTCTTATTTTTTATACTCACACTTACTCGTTATTGGGTGGTAATGTCTCGTGAGCATGTTCGGCCCCTGTAGCTCAGCGGATAGAGCGACTGCCTTCTAAGCAGTAGGTCGCAGGTTCAAATCCTGTCGGGGGCATCAACCAGCAGAAATTGAAGAAGGGTGCGGGGATGGCGAAGTGGTTAACGCGCTCGGTTGCAGCCCGAGTATTCCTGGGTTCGAATCCCAGTCCTCGCTTGCTAAATCTTTAAAAAGTGTAGTGCCTAATATTTGGAATGGCGTTCATAGTTAAAAAGAAAATTCACGGCAGAGAATATTATTACCTTAATGAAAATAAAAGAGTTGAAGGAAAGGTGAAGACGAAAACCCTGGCTTATCTTGGAAAGACGAGAAAAGGAGCTGAGAAAAAAGCAAAAAAAATTCTGAAGGAGATGGGAAAGACAAAAGGGAAAAAGAAAAAAAGTAAATCCGTCTCAACCGCGACAGCCACCCCTAAAAGAACAGATATAGAGAAGAGGGATATTTCGATTGAAGAACTCACAACTTTTTGCAAGCGGAAAGGTTTTGTTTACCCTTCAGGGGACATTTATGGTGGGCTTGCAGGTTTCTGGGATTTTGGCCATTTGGGAGTTGAGCTTAAAAACAACATCAAAAAATCCTGGTGGGATTTTCACGTAAAACAGAGAGAGGATATTGTCGGAATTGATGGGAGTATTATTACGCATCCAAAAACATGGCAGGCCTCAGGGCATGTTGAAAGCTTTAGTGACCTTTTTGTTGTTTGTAAAAAATGCAAGAAGTCTAGTAAGATTGATAAAGGCGAGCTCGGGAGAGCAAAGTGCGAATTCTGTGGCGGAGATTTCGACGAGAAAACAGCTAAAGAATTCAAATTAATGTTTGAGACAACAATTGGTGAAGATTCTAAGGGCTACTTAAGACCTGAAACCGCCCAGCTGATTTTTACGAATTTTAAATCTGTTTTTGAAAATGCGAGGTTGAAATTGCCTTGCGGAATTGCCCAAATTGGAAAAGCATTTAGAAATGAAATTGCTCCCAGAGATTTCTTGTTCCGTTCGAGAGAGTTCGAGCAGATGGAGATTGAATATTTTATAAACCCGGAGAAGGAAGCATGCCCTTACGAAATTCCGGATGCAGAAATTCTGGTTTACGATGAGAAAGCCCAGGAAAAAAATAAGAAACCTGTGAAGATGAAAATAAAAGACGCGCTGAAAAAAAAGATAATAAAAAAAGATTGGCACGCTTACTGGCTGGCGACAGAATTTTTGTGGTTTAAGAATCTTGGAGCAACCCCTGAAAACTTTAGGATAAGACAACACAGAAAATACGAGCTTTCTCATTATTCAACAGACACTTGGGATTTAGAATTCAAATTTCCGTTTGGCTGGAGAGAGCTTGAAGGAATCGCGGACAGAGGGGATTATGATTTAAGTCAGCATGAAAAATTCTCTAAAAAAGACTTAAAAGTTTTTGATTCTACGACGGGGAAAAAGATTTTGCCCCATGTTGTTTGTGAGCCAAGTTTGGGTCTTGAAAGAGCTTTCCTTGTTTTTATGTTTGATTCTTATTTTTACGATAAAAAAAGACAGAACATCGTACTAAAAATTCATCCGCGCCTTGCGCCTGTTAAAGCTGCTGTGTTCCCGATTGTAAAAACAAATGAAGAAATTGTCAGTCTCTCAAAAGAAGTTTATAATTTTCTAAAAAAAGATTTTAATGTTATCTATGATACTGGCAGGAGTGTTGGTCGGAGATATTCAAGAGCGGATGAAACAGGAATTCCTTTTTGTATAACCATCGACGAAAAAAGCCCGGATAAAAAAGATGTAACAATCAGATTCAGAGACTCAACAGAACAGATAAGAATCAAAATCAGCGAACTCAAAAAAATCTTGAAGAAGGGCGTAGGCGGAGAGGATATTAGAAAATTTGGCAAACCTATTGATACAAGAAAAAAATAATTTTGATTTCCAGAAGTTAAAAAAGACGAAGGGATTTTCACTTTTTCTTTTTTGTCGACGGAAAAAATAAATAAAATTTCTTAGAGTATCTTACTTAAAAATTTATAAAAAAATTTATAAACAGATAATCCATGATATCTTCAATTAAAATGGGGTGTTAAAAATGGCTAAAAAGAAAAAAGCTAAAAAGAAAAAGAAAACCAAGAAAAAGAAGAAAACCACAAAAAAGAAAAAAAAGAAAAGGTGAACTTCTTTAATTTTTATTTTTATTATTTTAATTTGTAATTAAGTTTTTAAATTTTGGAGGATTATTCCTTTATGGAAGAATGTATTTTTTGTAAAATAAGTAAAGGGGAAATTAACGCAGAAAAGATTTACGAGAATAAAGAGTTTTTTTCTATTCCAGACGCAAATCCTAGAGAAGAAGGTCACAGCTTGATTATTTCCAAAAAACATTTTGAGACTACCTTGGATATTCCTGATAAAGCGGGTCCAGAACTTTTGGATTGTATTAAACAAACAGCTAAAAAATTAATGGAAAAATATAATTCAGATGGTTTCAATATCACAAACAATAATTTTGCCTCTGCAGGACAGATTGTAAAACATGTTCATTTTCACATACTTCCTAGAAAAAAAGGTGATGGTAAAAGAGGAATTTTCTTGGGATAGAATGTCTCTGGAGGGATTTTAACCCTGACTCAGCCATTGGAAAGTCGTTATTGATTTTTAAGATTGTCGCTTTTCAATAACCTCGCGACCTCTTTCGGTCTCGGATTAAAATATGTCTCTGGAGGGAGTTTAACCCTCGACCTCTGCCTGTCGCAAATTAAGGAAGCCTCAATTTCATGAGAGCAGCGCTCTAACCCTGAGCTACAGAGACAAAATTAATAAATGCATTTGATTTAAAAGTTTTGAGGTTATAGGATTGAAATGGTTGAAACAATGATTGCAAACGCTACAGGTGCGGTCGACACTTTCGCTTCTCCTATTTCTTCTGTTACACGACTTATCCAAGCGCTTGGCGGGATTGTCCTTCTTTATTTAATTTTCAGTATAATCAACGTGATAATAAACTGGAAAAAGAACAAAGAAATTAAGAGACTGGGGAGAGATGTTAGGGATATAAAAAGACTTTTGTCCAAGAAATCTAAGAAATAATTTCATCACTCTTTTTGCTTTTTTGTTCTTGTGATAAATCCTGCGACCTGATTCCTTATTTTTTTGCTTGGTAGCGTGTCCCCAAGAATCTTTTTATTTTCTTCGAAGCTCTCGCTGAATTTAATGCCTTTCTTTATCAACTTTTGAGCTGTTCTTTTTATTAGCTTTGTCTTTATTTTTCCCATTTTATTTTGTTGGTAATTTATCTTTTTATTTATTTTTAAAAGTTTTTGTTAGAGTTTTTCGAAAGAAGATAGATTCTTGGTTGCGTTGATTAGATTTTTTACTTTTTTTAGAGGTCCGCCGGAGTTTGCGATCACATATGGGAGTCCGAATTCAGCCGCTTTTTTTGCAGCTTTTATGATATTTTTCTCGTTGATTTTTCTTTTTTTGTATGCTATGAATATCCTCTCGGTCCCGCTACTTTTTTCCTTTATTTTTAACATTATTTCTTTTTTGTCAAAACTGATTATGTCCACAATTTCTATTTCTCTTTTTGATAAAAATTCTTTCACTTTATTCAGTAATTTGTTTTCTTTTTTTTGG
>CAYUGD010000015.1:0-7697 GCA_964444275.1 Candidatus Woesearchaeota archaeon | reverse complement strand
AACTGGGAGAGGCAGGAGCGTGCTTTGAAGTTTACGAAAAAGTGACCCTTAACGATAAATACACCTGCTATGATTTTGAAGAAGATGTAACTCTTTTCTCGATTAATATTGGCGACGTTGAAGTTGATGAGATTCTTGTAGGAATTTCAGCAGGAGGAGCGAGCAAAAGTTTCAGAATTAAAGACAACGCTGAAATTGAAAACCTGGAACTGTGGAGTTCGGACGATGCTATCAGACTTCCTGAAAAAAACGAGGGCCTTACATATTCTGTTGATATGAGCGGCGCTGGATTAACCGGGACTCCAACCGTGATACAAATTTCACCTGTGATTAAAGGTGCCCAGTGCGATGTCTCAGACTCAATTGTCCAGATTGATAGTTGCGCAACTTTGGAGATAGAAGTGTAAATGAAAAAATATTAAAACCAATTCTGACTTAAGTTATTATGAAAAAGAGGTTTTTGTGTAAAAACAAAGCGGGACAGATTTGGGTAGAAACCGTGGTTTACACTCTGATTGCTTTTACATTAATCGGCTTGGTCTTAGCCTTTGCGCGGCCAAGAATAGAAGAAATTCAGGACAGAGGAACAATAGAACAATCAATAGGCGTCCTGGAAGAAATCGACGAAATCATAAAAGATTTAGAATGTCCTGGAAATCAAAGAGTAATAGAATTAAAAATAAGCAGCGGGGCGCTGAACATAGACGGGGCCAATGACAAGATTTTTTTTGAGTTAGAAAGCAGATACGAATACAGCGAGCCGGGAATAAACGTCAATGTCGGAGAAATAGAAGTCCTTACTGAAAAAAAAGCAAGAATCTATGACGTAACCCTAACAAGAAATTACGAAGATTACAACATAAAATATAATAATGCTGACGAGCTGAAAAAATTGAGCAGCGCCGCAACACCTTACAAAATACTTATTGCTGACAAAGGAGAAACTGATGAAAAAAAAGTTATAAACATTGAAGTAATATAATAAAATGACAACAATACAGGAATACAAGAGACCGCAGGTGAATCTATCGCCGACTTTCCCGCCTGTGAAAAGGGTGAAGGACAAAACGAAAATTGACGTGAGGTATTCTGTCATGCCGCCTTTCGCGTTTGTTCACATACACTGGGACCCAAAAATTTATGAAGTTGTTTACGAGATTGAAGAGCCTGTGCTCGACGCGACAGAAGCAAAATACAAAGAAGAAATTTTAAACGCATTAAGAGATATGATAGACTTCAACGTCATCGTCGAAAAAAGCACTGAAAATCTTCTTGAGTATATTGACAAGCGGTTCAAGATTATCGCGTTTGAACTTGGAATAAATATGGGTTACGAAACTTACAGAAAGATATATTATTATCTGGTGAGGGATTTTCTGGGATTTAACGAAATTGACCCTATGCTCAGAGATTATTATGTGGAGGATATTGAGTGTAATGGAATTGGCAGCCCTGTTTACCTTGTGCACAGAATTTTCAGAAGTCTTAAGACAAATCTTGTTTTTGAAGATAATGACAGATTGGAAAGTTTTGTGGAAAAGCTGGCTCAGAGAGCGGGGAAACACATATCTTACTCTTCGCCGATTCTTGACGGGAGTCTTCCTGACGGTTCGCGTGTGAACGCAACTTACACAAAAGACATAACTTCCAGAGGGCCGACATTCACAATCAGAAAATTCACAAAAACACCTTGGACTCCAACGCAATTAATTTCCTTCAGAACTCTAAGCCCTGAAATGCTGGCTTATTTGTGGATTCTGGTTCAGTACAAAATGAATATTCTGATTTCCGGAGGAACTTCGTCTGGAAAAACAACTCTTCTGAACGCAATTGCTTTTTTCATCCCGCCTGAAGCAAGAGTTGTTTCAATCGAAGATACGCGTGAGTTGAATCTGCCAAGAGAAAACTGGCTGCCAGGCGTTGTAAGAGGAGCAACAGGCGCCGGAAACGTAGGAGAAATTGACCTTTTCACTTTATTAAAAAGCTCTTTCAGACAGAACCCTGATTATGTTATTGTCGGAGAGGTCAGGGGAAAAGAAGCTTATGTTTTGTTTCAGGGGATGGCGTCCGGTCACTCTTCTATAAGCACACTGCACGCAGATTCTGTCGACACAGTTATAAAAAGACTTGAAACCCCGCCAATAGAGCTTTCTCCAACACTTTTGAACGTCCTCGACTGCATCGCAATTATGACTCACTCAACCGTTCAGAAACAAGAAACAAGAAAAGTAAAAGAAATCGTTGAAATAATGAACGTAACGCCAGAAGGGGTTGCGGTTACCAACACTCCTTTTGTCTGGGACCCCTCTAACGACCAATTTTACATCAAGAAGAACAGCAAAATATTTGAAAAAATCTCAAAAAGATCCGGCGTCAGCATAAATGAACTCCAAAACGAATTCAAAAAAAGAACCTATCTGATTTACAATCTTTTTGAAAACAAGGTTTTTGATTTCCAGAAAATCCAGGACATAATCACACAATACTACAAAAAGCCCGCTGAAATTCTGGCAAAATACGGAGCAAGATAAGTCATAAATTCTATTAATTTATTATTCTAAATGAAAATATTTAATAACGCACATTGCTTTTTTTGAACATGACAAAAGAGGGTAACGTCGCGGCTTTAAATCAGCTTACAAAAGAGGTTGAAAATTCTTATGAGAAACTAAAGGAATCTTACGAGAAGAAAGACTCAGAAGCCTTTAACACAGCAAAAAAGAACATAATTCGGGCACAGAGAAAGATCTCTCAGATTGTCTCCAGCAAAAAATAAAATGGTAAAAAAAGACGAAAATATGTCGCTTAAAGAGATAGGTGAAGAAATTTCGCAACAGAGAAAAATAATTTTAGAAATTCAGGATTTAAGTAGCTATCTTAAAAGCACGCGGGCTGACGAGAAAAGTATGATTTCGTCACAGATAAAATCTCTTAAAAATTTATTAGACAAAAATACAAAAAAAATATTGAAAGACATAGAAAAAGTTTCCCTCACCAAGCCACTCGGCCAACCTCCTTCTGACGCATCTTCTACACAACCTCAAAAAATAAAATCTCCTAAAAAAGTTGCCCCTCCCTCAACCATTCAAAAGGAAAAGATACCAAGTAAGAGAATAATAAGAGGAAAAAGAAAAATAAAATTGGAGCCTCTGGAAAAACTTACCTTGAAAAGGATGAGAAAAAAACAGGAAAAAGTTGAGAAGGTTAAGGAGAAAAAGCCGAGCAGATATGTGAAAACTTCAAGTAATTTATTTTATAATTTTTCTATGTCTCTTTTGAAAAAAGGCGCGTTCAGAGAGTTGAAGCGGGACCTGGTAAAATCAAATCTTGAGTTTGTTCCTGCTGCTTATGTATCAATGATTTTTTTCACGACGCTTCTGGCTGCGATTATTGGATTTTTTTTGAGTATGTTCTTTCTTTTTTTTAACCTCTCAGCCACTCTGCCTTTTATTACAGGAATTGAGGAAAGTATTTTGATAAGACTTCCAAAAGTAATATGGATTTTGTTTTTACTGCCTGCTGTCGCTTTTATTTTTACATATCTTTACCCTTCGATGGAAAGGAAATCTTTAGGAAGTAAGATAGATCGCGAACTGCCTTTTGCAACGATACACATGTCTTCAATTTCCAGCTCGATGATAGAGCCAAGCAAAATATTTAATATAATTATTTCAACTGGAGAGTATCCTGCTTTGAAGAAAGAGTTTACAAAAATCCAGAACGAAATAAATGTTTATGGTTATGACCTTGTTACAGCGCTCAGGAACAGGGCTTTCAACAGCCCAAGCAGGAAACTTGCGGACTTGTTCAACGGGTTGGCGACGACAATCACTTCAGGAGGGAACCTGCCTGAATTTTTCGAAAAAAGATCTCAAAGCCTGCTTTTTGAATACCGGCTTGAAATGGAAAAACAATCAAAAACTTCTGAAACATTTATGGACATGTATATTAGCGTCGTCATAGCCGCCCCGATGGTTCTGATGCTTCTTTTAATGATGATGAGAATCAGCGGCTTGGGAATTTCGCTGAGCCCTTTCATGATATCTTTTATGATGATTTTGTCGGTCGCGTTAATAAATATTATCTTCCTCGCGTTCCTTCACATAAAACAACCAAGCAGTTAAATGGAAATAAAAACAATTCACTGGACTGGAATAGGACTTGGTCTTGCGATAATTGCAATCTCGTTCCTGCTCTTCGGAACCCGATTTTTCTTTTTTCTTCTTGGTATTGGATTTTTGATAGCAACAAGTCCTTTTGTATTTTCAGTAATCCGTGAAAATAACATCTCCACAGAGAAGGAAGAAATGTTCCTCGAATTTGCGAGAAATCTTGTTGAAAGCGTTAAGACCGGGACGCCAATTAACAAAGCAATAGTTAATGTGAGAAATAAGCCTTACGGAGTTTTAAGCGGGCATGTAAAAAAACTGGCAAATCAGATTACTTTAGGGATTCCATTAAGCAAGGCCTTACAAACTTTTTCGCACGATGTAAACAATCCCACGATTTCCAGGGCATTAACACTTATCGGACAGGCAGAAAGAAGCGGCGGGGAAATCGGAGGCATACTTGAATCAGTTACAGAAGCGGTGAGCATGGTCGACAAACTAAAAAAAGAAAGAAAAGCGACTATCTCTTCTATGATTATTCAGGGATATATAATCTTTCTTGTTTTTATTGTGATAATCCTTGTCCTTCAGTTCCAGATACTTCCGTCTCTTGTAAGTATTGCGCCGGCAGGCGGGGGGATTGGTGAAATAGGAATCGGGGGATTGGGCGGTGGAGCAGCCGAGCCTCTGGACCCAGAAGAAGTAACCTCATCTTTCATTTATCTTTTGCTGGTCCAAGGTCTGTTCACAGGATTGGTGATAGGAAAACTTGCAGAAGGGAGCATCAAGGCAGGCGTGAGACACTCTTTCGTGCTCATAATAATCGCTTTTTTCATTTCAACACTGGCAAACATAATTTTCGGAGGATAAATAATTTAAAATCTATGATAAATAAAAAGGGCTCGCACGTCGGAATTGTTCTTTCATTTGTGATTTTTGTTACATTCTTAATGTTCTTTTATTTAATGGTTAAACCAGCAATGGAAACAGAAAGCAAACGCACTACTCTTAATAATTTAAAAGGAGACATCATTGAAATGGCGTCAGAGGAGATGACAAAAGTTTCTATATTTGTTAACTCTCATCCAAGCCAGCCCTGTGCAATTTTATTAGGTTTTTTTGATATTGGAATCAGAAACAAAATCCTTGTTTTAGATGAAGATGGAGAGAGCGTTACGGTGACTAAGAACGATGAAGATTTGTATCTTGACAGAGAATTAGCAGATGATACTTTTTTCAAGATTTACGGGTCAGAAGAGTTCAGCGAAATAGATGAAAGGCCAATAAATCCCTGTGTAGATGGAGGTTATGAATTGGGGCTTGTGAAAAATACGACTGAAGTTTTCGAGACAAAAATAATTGAAATAATAGAAAAGCATGAAGACGATTATCAAGAATTAAAACAGGATTTAGATGTGCCTGCCGCGAATGAGTTTGGGCTCAATTTTACGTACGCCAACGGAGAAAGTGTTTCAACAACTGACGCTTCCACAAGAGCAAGTGTCTTTGCCGAAGAGTTTCCTGTGAAATATGTTACAGATGAAGGTGGAATTGAAGTAGGTGTTTTAAGAGTAAAAGTTTGGTAATAATAAATGACAAAAAAAATTAATAAAAAAGGTTGGATAAAGATAGTTGAAGCTTTTCTTGCGATTTTGCTAGTTGCGACAATAGTTATTCTGATAATTGGAAGAACTGATTTTAAAAAAGAAGGTTCTAAAGAAAGAATTAATAATGCCTTGATTTTAATTTTAAGAGACGTGGAAACAAATGGGGCATCAAGACAAGAGATTGTTGACACAGACGGAGAGATTGATTGGGACGACGAAGGATTTCCTGAAGATGTAAAAGACAGAATTGAAGAGAGAAAACCTTCATGGATTGAGTGTGTTGCAAAAATATGCGGTCCTGCAAGTGATTGCGTTTTAAGTGATGAAAAAGCGAACGAATTAAAAGAAGAAAATATTTATACAAAAGCATCAGTAATAAGTTCAACAATTGACACTTTTAATCCAAGACAATTAAAGATTTTTTGCTGGGAGGAATAATGAAAAAATTCAAATTTTTAGAACACACGGCAGACATAAAATTCCAGGCATACGGAAAAAATCTGGAAGAAGTTTTTGAAAACTCTGCTCTGGCTTTAAAAGAAATTTTGGTGGAAGACAAAAAAGTAAAAAAGAAAATCAAAAAAGATGTCAGTGTTAAAGGGAAGGATTATGAATCTTTATTGTATAATTTCCTGGAAGAGTTTTTGGTTTTGTTTGACAGCGAGGGATTTGTTTTCTCAGAAATAAAAAAAATTAGTATCCAAAAAGATTTAAAATTGAAAGCCGAGGTTGTCGGAGATGACGGAAAAAATTATCAAATCAACGAGCACATAAAAGCAATAACTTACAACGAAATGTTTGTGAAAAAAGAAAATTCGAAATGGATGAGCCAGGTGGTCGTGGATGTTTAAATGAAACTCAAAAAAATCTCAGAGAATATTTATGAAATTCCGAAAGAGGGAAAAATGCTAGTGCCTTGCAGAGTTTACGCTTCTGAAAAAATTATGGAGATTGTTAAGCAGGACAAGAGTTTAGAGCAAATCAAGAATGTTGCATGTTTGCCAGGAATCTTGAAAAACTCAATCGCTCTCGCAGACATTCATCAGGGTTATGGATTTCCAATCGGCGGTGTCGCGGCTTTTGACGTCGATAAAGGAATCATCTCACCAGGCGGCGTCGGCTATGACATCAATTGCTCTGTCAGATTATTAAAAACAAATTTGACAAAAAAAGACATTTTGAAAAAGCAAAAAAAAGTTGTTGAAGCGCTTTACAGGAAAATCCCTTCTGGTTTAGGGAGAGGAAGCACGTTCAAAATTACAAAAAAAGAATTAAATAAATTGTTGGAAGGCGGGGCAAGATATGTTGTGGAAAAAGGTTACGGAGTAAAGGAGGATTATTTGCATATGGAAGAAGAGGGTTGCCTCAAGGGCGCAGACGCGGGCAAAGTCTCAGAAAGGGCAATCAGAAGAGGAATCGGGCAACTGGGAACTCTCGGAGCCGGAAACCATTTCTTAGAAGTCCAGTTTGTTGATGAAATTTTTGATAAAAAAACTGCTGAAGCTTTCGGATTAAGAAAAAACCAGGTCGTAATTATGATTCACTGCGGTTCCCGTGGTTTGGGGCACCAGGTCGCTTCAGACTATATCAAGAAAATGGAAGAAAAATATGGATTTGAAAATTTGCCTGACAGGGAATTAATCAATGCGCCGATAAAAAGTCAGCTTGGGAGAGATTATTTTTCTGCAATGGCCTGTGCTGCAAATTTCGCCTTCGCAAACAAACAGATAATTACCCACTGGGTTCGTGAAGAAATGGAATCTCTTTTCGCAAACGTAAAAATAGATGTCTTGTATGATGTTTGTCATAACATCGCAAAGTTTGAGGAGCATTTTGTCGGCGGGAAGAAGAAAAAAGTTTGTGTGCACAGGAAAGGCGCTACCAGAAGTTTCGGGCCTGGGAGAAAAGAAGTCCCAGAAGCATACAGAAAAATCGGGCAGCCTGTTTTAATTCCGGGAACAATGGGAACAGCGTCTTATGT
>CAYUGD010000014.1:0-8033 GCA_964444275.1 Candidatus Woesearchaeota archaeon | reverse complement strand
GAAGAACTCGAAAAAGAACTTGAAGGGAAATTGACTTCTGACGAAATCGACGAAGCCATAACAAAACTTGACATAAGCGGCGTGATATTTAAACCTAAAAAAGGATATATTGCTAAAACTTAAATGGCAGAACAGAAATTCAAAAGAAACACGGCCTACAAATTGAGAATAGGGAATATCTTGATAGGCAAGCCTGTGATGAATTCTGTTTCAGGCACAGAAAGATTCTCTTTTCTCGAGCTCGGGGACAAAAAGATAGTCAGAGTAAATATTGTGGGGAACATAGTCGACAAATACGAAAGCGGAGAGAATGCATCTGGCGATGAAAACCAAACCAGAAAATATGTCTTCTTTACACTTGATGATGGCTCAGGGCAAATAAGACTAAAAATTTTCGGAGACGATTACGAAAAATTCAAAGACTTACATCAAGGGCAAACGGTTGTTGTAATTGGAAATTTAAGAAACTGGAACAATGAAACATACATCTCTCCTGAAATTATCAGAGAAACAGACCCAAAATACCTTCTCGTGAGAAAGCTTGAAACAGAAAAGGAGAAGGCCATGGCGTTTGAATCGTCTGGGGACAAAAAAGAAAAGGTCACAGCAATAAAAGATAAAATTCTTGAACTTATAAAATCATCTGAGAACGACGGCGGGATTGAAACAGAAGAAATTACTCAAAAATTTGTAGAGGTTTCGCCTGCGTTGATTCAGCAGGAAATTAAGAAACTCCTTGAAGAAGGAATCATATTTGAGCCGCGGCCGGGAAAAGTCAGGTATTTGGGGTGATTAGTTTGCTAAATTCTCTAATCTTATAGAATTGGAAATTTCTTCATGTCTCTTCTTTCCTTCTTCATATGTCCCATGCGTTTGTTTCACAGAAATTATTTTCTTCTCTGCAAAAACGATTGTGTTAGCTAAGCCTCCAAAACTGTCAGTATAAGAAGTTCTAATCTCTTTATTCCCAACTAATGTTTTACGTGAAGGATACTGTATCCAAATATCTAAAGAAGGTCTTGCCGCATAGGCAAATCTTTCCTCGCCTAGACTCTTAATTGTTGCATTTTCCATAAATTCCTAGAATAATTTAGTTTTATAAAGATTTGTATAATTAATTCATTTTTCAATTATCCCTTCTTCTTCTTTTTATCAAACTTCTTGTTAAAATAATACGCAACGTAGATTACAGCGACAAGCCCGACCAATGAAAGAACAAATTTAAGTAAATTACCTGCATACTCCCAGAAACTTCCGACGCCCCACAAAATTACTCCGACTCCGCCACCCATTAACCCAGCGCCCACTACTTCAAGCCCGAAAAAGATCGCACCTACTGCGAGGATTATTATTCCGAGCGGAAAAGTTATCAAGAATAAATTTTTGGAATAATTTTCTCTCGATTCTTGATAAACATTATAACAATTTTTTCCTGACAAAACAATTTCACATTGCTCGAGAGTCTCGAAAGTTGTTGCGCCGTCAGCACCGCATCCTGAACCGCACGGATTAAAAACGCACTCGCCGTTCTCAATCTCATACAACTCAACACAGACCGCAGGACAAACAGTCTGATTATCAATCGGCTTTGGATAAATTGAAGAAGCGCAAAAATCGTCATAATCCGGCGAATCGTAAAAAATGCCCACGCCCTGAACCACCACAGAAATCGTAAGTATCATTATCGCAATCCCAAGAACAAAATTCTTCATTTGCATAACTATCTAAAGTCTAAAAGATTTATAAACCTTACCGGTTAAAAAAATATATGGAAACCTATGAAAAACTATTGGACGAAACATATAAGAAAGTAAAACAAGCAGACACTTCTGGGAAGAGATTTGAAATTCCTAAAATAGAAGGGCATTTCGAAGGGAAAAAAACAATTCTTACAAACTTTTTTCAGATAGCTTCTCACTTAAGAAGAGACCCGGCGCATTTTCAGAAATTTATGTTAAAAGAGCTCGCAGCCTCAGGGCAAAGAGAAGGCGACAGGCTTGTTTTGAACATAAAAGTCCCAAGCGCAAAAATAAACCAGAAAATAGAAAATTACGTTAAAGAATTTGTCTTGTGCAAAGAGTGCAAAAAACCGGACACAGAAATAATAAAAGAGGGCAGAGTAAGTTTTGTTCACTGCCTTGCCTGCGGCGCCAAACATCCCGTCACAAAATAAACTCAAACCCCCAAATAACAACCCTTAAAAACTCGAAATTCGTTTAAAGAAAATGGTAAAAGGATATTGCGTGAAGTGCAAAGAAAAAAGAGAAATGAAAAACCCTGAAATCGTCCAGACAGCAAGAGGAGGATACATGGCAAAAGGAACGTGTTCTACTTGCGGGACGAAGATGTGCGCTATGTTGTCCAAAGAAAACGCCGAGAAAGCAATAAAAGAAGGCGCTAAAAAATCTTTTTAATGTCAATCCAAGAAATTTCAGAATTTTCATTTTGTAAATTGGTAAAATGTTTGTGAATATAATTAAATCATATAGAGATATCGTTGCAATTTGTGACAAAGAGCTTCTCGGAAAGAAGTTTGAAGAGCCGTTTGAAGGCGGCGTAAAACAGCTGGATGTGAAAGAAAACTTTTACAAAGGCGAAGAATCTGATGAAGGAAACGTCAGAGAAATAATCAAGAAGATGGCAAAAGAAGACGCCACTTTCAATATTGTCGGCGAAAAATCCGTGGCTGTTGCCCTTGACGCGGGGGTCATTTCAGAAAACGGGATAAACAAAGTCAGAGAAATCCCTTTTGCGCTTGTGTTTCTTTAATTAAATTTTATAAACTAATCATTTTTAGTATTATTATGGCTAAATACAGAAAGAAAAAAAGAAATCAAGGAGACGAAGAAAAAGTTACTAGAGTGAGGCTTCCAAAAGAAGGCCAGGTTCTGGGAGTTGTAGAACAAAGGCTTGGCGGGAATAAAATGTTTGTGAATTGTCTCGACGGAAAAAAGCGAAACTGCAGAGTGCCAGGAAGACTCAGAAGAGCTCTCTGGCTCCGCCCAGGAGACGTTGTAATCGTGGAACTCTGGGAACTCGACAAAGAGAGAGGAGACGTTATTTTCAAGTACAGAAGAAACCAAGTAGAATGGCTCAAGAAAAAAGGATATCTAAAAACAGAGGGTTTAGAATTTTAAACTTTAATCTATCCAAAAACTTATAATATAATATTTCTTTTTAAAAAAATGCTAAAAATAATTGTGGAAAAACTCCCGCGGATAACAAAAAACAGAAAAAATCTCAAGAAAAAATTGGGTGTTGAAATAACAAATCGTGGAAGAGAAGTTTTCATTGACGGAAGTCCTGAGAACGAGTACACTGCAGAAAAAGTCATTGAAGCGCTGGATTTCGGCTTCCCGTTTTCTGTGGCGCTGATGATTAAAGAGCAGGATTATCTATTTGAAGTAATAAAAATAAAAGATTACACGCGCAAGAAAGATATGGAAAGAATCCGGGCAAGAATCATCGGAAAAAAAGGCAAGACCCTTAAAACATTTGAAGAACTTACAAAATGCTTTTTTGAGTTGAAGGATAATCAGATAGGAATTGTAGGAGACGCTGAATACATAAAAAACGCGCAGGACGCAATTGTCTCGATAATAAGAGGCGCAAAACAGGCGAACGTTTACAACTATCTTGAAAGGCATCAGGTAAAACCCATTTATGATTTCGGTCTTAAAGACAAAGACGAAGAAAGAAAATTTAGTAAAATTTAAGTTGCTTTTTATTTCTTAAAAATTCAAGAAACCTTTAAATATGAATCAAAATTCAGAACATTAGTCCCGGTAGCTCAGTTGGTTAGAGCGAACGGCTGTTAACCGTTAGGTCGGAGGTTCGAGTCCTCCCCGGGACGCTTTCTTTTTAAAAAGCATATATCTTAGAATATTTTTTCCTCAAATAATCAAGATAAGCATCTGGATTTAATCCTTCACCACAAGTATTTTTTATGATTTCGTCTGCAAGATACTTTCTCCCATGTTTGTGTATATTTTCTTTTAACCACTGCTGTATTCTCATAAAATCTCCTTTTTCAATATCCTTTTCTATATTAGGATACTCTTTTTTCAAAGCTTCATAAAGCTGTGCTGCATAAATGCTTCCGAGTATATAAGTAGGGAAATAACCAATAGATCCCTGTGACCAGTGCACATCCTGCAATACCCCTTGTTTATCATTCTGCGGTTCAATGCCAAAATATTCTCTCATTTTTTTATTCCAGATCTTCGGAAGTTCTTCAACCTGTATTGTCCCTTCAAGCAATCCAAGTTCTATCTCAAATCTTAAAATAATATGAAGTGGATAATGAACCTCGTCAGACTCTATTCGTATCATTGAAGGCTCAACAATATTTACCTCCCTGTACCATTTATCAAAATCATCAATGCCGAATCTCCTATTGAATCTTTCAAAATAATACTTCCAAAAAGCCTGTCCTTTCCCTATCATATTTTCCCAAAATCTTGACTGTGACTCATGCATTCCCAAACTTGGAGCATCATATAAAACAGTTAAAAAATGTTCTTTAGGCAATCCTGCCTCATATAGGGCATGTCCTGCCTCATGCATTGAAGAATAAAATGAAAAAAGAGGGTCTTCTCTTATATTTGTGGTGAATCTGACATCACCACTCCCAATACTTGTTGTAAAGGGATGCTCTGAAAAATCAATACGGGAGAAATCTTTTCCAAGACCTATTTTTTGTGCAACGTCTCTTACCAATTCCATCTGGTACGGCTCTGGAAATTCTTTTTTCTTTAGAATCACCTTCTGAGTCTTGTACCTTCCAGAATCTTTTATCTTTTGCAAGAGAGCTATTATCCCTTTTTTTAATCCTTCAAATCTTAACCTGAGTTCTTCAACAGTCATTCCTTCTTCATATTTATCAAGAAGACTATTATAAAGGTAGCCTGGAAGGTTTATACATTCTGCCTCCTTTCTCTTTAATTTAATTATTTTTTTCAGATGCGGCTCAAATATTTTAAAATCTTTTTCTTCTCTTGCTTGCCTCCATGCAATAGTTCCCAGCGAAGTTGCTCTTGCTAATTCCTCAATAAGTTCTTTTGGAATTTTTCTGGCTTTTTCACAATCTTTGTAAAGTCTTTTCACCATTATATCATCATCTTCTGATAAATCTTCCTCTTTAAGTCTCTCCAATGCTTCCCACAGTTCATCAGAAATAAGTTTTTCATGAGAAAGACTTTCTAAAAGAGCCATTTGCTCTGCCCGACATTCAGCTCCTTTTTTAGGCATATATGTCTCAAGGTCCCAATGCAACAGAGCATACGCCTGACTAAAAAGGAATATTTCTTTTTGATATTTTTTTATCAGCTCAATATCCTGTTCTTTGCCCATAAAAATACAGTAGTCTAAACCCTTATAAATATTTATCTTCTAAGAAGAATATGAAAAACAAAAAACAAAAAGTTCTGGTCGCAATGTCTGGCGGCGTTGATTCAAGTGTGGCAGCGCTCTTACTAAAAAAACAGGGACACAACGTCATAGGCGCTTTTATGAAAAACTGGTCTGGGACGAAAAACGAGTCAGGAGAATGCTCGTGGAAAGAAGACAGAAAAGAAGCAATGAAAATTGCCGCGATTCTCAACATCCCCCTAATAACGCTCGACTTTGAAAAACAATACAAAAAATTCGTTGTCGACAAGATGTTCCGACTTTACAAAAAAGGAGTCACTCCTAATCCTGATATAGACTGTAATCAAAAAATAAAATTCCCGTTGTTTTGGAAAGCTGCAAGAAAACTCGGCGCTGACTTCATTGCTACAGGACACCACGCAAGAATCAAATACAACAAAAAAACAAAAAAGCACAAACTTTACAGGGGAAAAGATGAATCAAAAGACCAGAGCTATTTTCTTTACCGATTAAATCAAAACGACCTCAAACACAGCTTATTTCCTGTCGGCGATTACACAAAAAAACAAGTCAGGAAAATTGCGAAAAGAAATGGCTTCCCGAACTTTAACAGAAAAGGAACTGTCGGCATCTGTTTTATAGGAAAAGTCAATCTTAAGGATTTCCTGCAAAAAAAGATAAAGCCAAAACCCGGAAAAATCCTGGGCCCGGAAGGAAATGTCGTCGGCGAACATGATGGAATTTATTATTACACAATTGGACAGAGACTTGGTCCAAGATTCGGCATTAAGATTTCAAAAAAAGGAGACGACAAAAAGAAATTGAGAAGATGGTATGTGGCCCGGAAAAACCTAAAGAAAAATGAAATCGTCGCAGCGCCCGAAGGACATAAACTCCTTTACAGAAAAGAAATAATAATCAATTCTCCTCACTGGATTTCTGAAGAATCTCCTATTAAAATGCCTTCACGGAAGGGCGGGCGGCTGGGGCATCGCGGAGGGGAAAAGAAAATCAAAGTCCACGCAAGAATAAGACAGGTCGGTGAACTTCTTCCAAGCACGCTCTCATATAACAAAAAGAAAAAACAATTTAGAGTCACAATTAAAAAAAGAAAAGGCATAACAGGCGTCTCAGAAGGCCAAGCAGTTGTCCTCTACCATCCAAGAAGCAAAAAAGTTCTCGGCGGCGGGGTCATAGGATTTGAATAATTTTATAAACATCTTTCTCTTTTCGAGATTATGGAATTAGACAAAGCAATTAAATCAAGGCACAGCGTAAGAAATTTTGGTTCAAAAAAGCCTGACTGGCGAGACATTGTTGAAGCAATTGATTCTGCAAGATATGCTCCAATGGCAGGCGGGAATTACACTGTAAAATTTATTCTTGTTGACAATCCCGAAGTTATCAAAACAATAAAAGAAGCATGCCAACAGGATTTTGTCGCGCAGGCACATTATCTAGTAGTTGTCTGTTCAAACCCGTCAAGAACAATTAATGCTTACGGAAAAAAAGGAGAAAATTACGCGCGACAACAGGTAGGAGCTGCAAGCCAGAACTTTTTTCTTAAGATAACAGAAACAGGACTTGCAACATGCTGGGTTGGCCATTTTGTTGAAGACCAAATCAAAAGCGCGCTAAAAATTCCTAAAGATATAAATGTTGAGGCAGTCTTTCCAATCGGTTTTGAATATAAAAAAAAGAGAACGCGAAAAGCCCCAACAGACCTTGATAATATTCTTTACTTCAATGAATGGAAGCAGAAAAGAATGAAGAAGCTGAAAAAAATTAATACTTAATTCAAATCTTTTCTATTCTCTTATTAACTTCTGCAAAAGAAATTGTAGTCGGAGGCAACCCCCTATAACCAATCTGCCAGAGATATTTGCTCATTTCTTCTTCAGAAAAATAACTTTTTGTTTCCTTCCTGCCTTCTTTTAGGACCTTCTTAATACTTCTTTCTAACTTGTTATCCTTTATAATAAAATAAGCTTCTTCTCCAAACTCCTCGATAACGATTTTATTTTTATTTTGGATATAAAATTCCAAGATACGATTATGAACTTTCAGTCTTTTAAGAATCTCGATTGAGAATTTAAATTCTTCTTCAATCATTTTCTCCAATTCCTTAGATAACTTATGCATACATCAGACAAACAAGAGGATTATTTAAAGATTGTTGTGGGAAAAAGTGAACTTTTAACTTCTAAGGAGCTTAAATAATTTAGTTTTGTCAAAAACTAAATGGAGAATATTAATTTAGATAAATTTATATTTCTAAATTTTTAAACTATAATATGGAGTTATGTATCCTCTTTTGGTTTTACAAAGAAGCAGATATTTGTGAAAATAGATTACAACTAATCAAGAAATATAATCCTGATGCTAAAATATATGGTTTGTATGGTGGAAAAGAAAAAGATGCAAAACATTTTAAGAATAAATTAAAAAAATATCTAGATGATTTTTATGTTTCCCCCATTAAAGATGACTATTACAAATGGATTAATGGGGACTTGATGATTTTAAGATGGTTTAAAGAAAGGGGTCAATTTTTGAAATGGGATAGTATTGTGGTTGTTCAGTGGGATATGTTAATATTTGATAACATTTATAAGATATTTAATGAAATTAAAAAAGATCAATTTTTTATTTCTGGGTTAAGA
>CAYUGD010000013.1:0-8130 GCA_964444275.1 Candidatus Woesearchaeota archaeon | reverse complement strand
AAATCAATGCTTGAATCACTTCTAAGGTCTCCCCCAAACCCCTGATTAACCCTAAGCAAGTCCTTTTTACTAATATCCATACACATAAATATTGGTAAGAACTATTTAAACTTTTCCCTTTCACAAATTCTTGTGCAGTAAGTTTATAGGAGATAATTTTTAAACACCCGCCCCATTAATTAAACATGAAAGCGGTGAGAATTAACTGGAAAGTTCTGATTGTTTGCCTTGTGATTGTTTTTGGAATTGCATTTCTTGGAAGTATTTTTACATCTGCAAATGTGGATGGTTCGTGGTATCAGGAAATCAAGCCTGCAATAACCCCTCCAAATTATGTTTTTCCGATTGTGTGGAATATTTTGTTCTTCTTAATAGCACTCTCACTTTATTTTGCATGGCTTAGGGCAGGGAAAAATCAAAGGAAAATTGTTGCCCTTGTTTTCGGGATTAACCTTTTGCTGAACGCTCTCTGGAGTTATCTGTTCTTTGAACTGAAAAGACCGGATTATTCTTTTTCTGAGCTTACTTTACTATGGGTCTCAATCTGGTTTATGATTGCTGTAACAAGAAGAATTGACAAGAAAGCAGCGTGGTTGCTTGTTCCGTATCTTGCCTGGGTTCTGTTTGCAGGGGTTCTGAATTATTTAATTGCTTTTGGATGATTTGTAAATTTTGAGAATTTCTATTCCTGCTTTGCCTGGATTAAAATCGTTACAGAAGCTGGAATGCCCTCTTCCACAAGAACATAAGTCCTGTTAGGAAATACCAGGTTTTCAGGAAAATTAACACCATTAAACCCTATTTCATATTCTCCTGCAGGAATTTTAAATATTACAATTCCCTGGCTGTCTGTGTAATTATATCCTGCATCAGGAGGGCCTTGCGAGCCTGCTTTCCACAAATCAACTTCCAGGTTTTCCAGATGAACTCCATTATCCATACTAACTTTAACTTCAAGGGTTTCATCCCCAATTAATTGCGATGGCTGCGATGAAGAACCAGGATAAAAATACCAGGCAATTCCTGCAATTATCAGAATTCCTATAACAATTCCTGTTATCACGCTCTTTTTCATTTTATTTTAGATTATCCTGAAAGTTGCGCTCACTCTTGCAGTGATTTCCTGTTCGCCCGGTTCAATACTTGCCACAGCCTGCTTTGCAACTGCTGCGTTTTCTTCATTTGCATAACCATCAGTCTCTTCTCTCGCAGTAAAAACATTCCAGGGGTAATAACCAAAATCACTTACCTGAACTGAGACAAGTCTCCCCGCCCTTTTTCCAAAACCTGATGCAACAGCGTCTGCTTTTATCTGCGCGTCTTCAGAAGCAAGCTCCAATGCTTCTGCCTTATACTGATTCTGAAGCTCCTGGCTTAATTCAAAATTTATATAATTTATTCCTGCCCCCGCGTCAACGCCCGCATCAATTACATCACTTATCTTATCAAATTCATCTGAAGACAATTCGAGCTTCAATAAGTGTGTTGCTCTATACCCGTCCTGGCTCCGCTCTCCATCATCCCATTCATAATTTGGATAAATATTAAAACTCTGGGTTTGCAACTCACTTCTCTCAAAACCTAATCCAAGAATCTCGGTAACAAGACTATTCAGAATCTCATTATTTGCGTCTTTTGCCTCGGCACTGGTTTCTCCCTGAGTCTCTATCATAAAATAAACGCTCATTAAATCAGGCACAGCATCTATACTTGCAACTCCCTCAACCGTGATTTTATTAGCCGAACCATATGACAAAGAAGAAATTATGATTAACGCAGTAAGTAAAACTGCTCCCGCAATTATAGAAGTTATTATGACTGGCTGATTATCCTTTATGCCTTTTTTCATCTTTTTATTAGAAATCAGAAGTTTATAAATTTATTTTAACTCCAGCTCCATTCTCCAACTATTTCCGTCGCCTGTGAAATCTGCTCCTTTTACCTTAAGAGGAGATTCAAAAAGAGGACAGTCAATTACAAAAGTTTCAAATTCTCCACCTTCGCCCGCAGGATGAATCTTGTATTTTTCGTGAAGTTTTTTAACGTCTTCAATAAACGCCTGGTCGATTTTGCGGCCAAGCCACGAGCCGTTTAAAGGATACGCAGAAACACCGGTGATAATCACACGAAATTTATTTCTCAGCAGTTCGTTCAGGTATTCAAATTCGTCTTTTTGCCATAGTGGATTGAAACATTTAAGACTGAGTTTGTCACAGATTTTCTGGATTCGCGATGCCTGATAATTGGATGCCAAAGCACCACTAACTATTGCATTGATGTTGTATTTCTCTTTTGCCGACTTAATCGCGTTTTCCAAATCCCTGAGCTCTTCCTCTTTCTTCCCTTTTGTCTTTTGGACAATTATCGGCAGATTCATAATTTTTGCCTGCTGTTTTGTTTTTTTTATTGAGGGTGTGTGGAACATGTAGCTGTCAGGGTTTTTGGATTTTAGAGTTATAAGACACGCCAGTTCGTGTCCCCGCTTTTTCGCAAGCCATGCTGCATACATTGAATCCTTGCCGCCTGAAAACAAAACTCCGACTTTCAACCTCTGCTTCATCAAGAAATAAATAATAAAGAGTTTTTAAGATGTTTTGTTATCTTATAGGTAGATTGGAATGTATACAATAAAACATAACCAATCGAAGATAATCAGTCGAACAGACTTCCGAGCGGATTTTCGAAATCCTTTTTCACTTTTTCAGCGCGCTTTTTCTTTTCGTCGTCCAGCTCCTGCGTCTTTTTCTCAACTTCTTCCCTCAACTCTAAAAACGGGTCCGGGTTGTGGCGAAAAAAAACCTCTTTCAGCCAGATATAAAATTCGTCGAAATGCTTTTCCTGGTCAAGCCAGACTTTTTTCTGATGGTCAAGATGCAACAAGCTTGTGAAAGAAATTATCCTCTCTTCTTTGTCCTCGCCCACGAATTCTGTAAAAGATATTTTTTTTCTTTTTTCTTCTTCTTTAAGATGCCCTAAAAGTTTCTCGTAAATCTCTTTTATTTTGTCTTTCATGCTGAACTTTTTTTTAGGCAGGGAAAACGAGGTTTGCCTGAGCCTTTGTTTTTCAGTTATTTTTCTCTTGATTCGCCTGTTCTCTGTGTTGATTGCTTTATTAAGAGAATCCATGATTTCCTGCAGTGTAACGCGTTTCAGTCTCGGCATCGGGCTTTTCGGAACCAGGTCAGGAATTTCGTCTTTTTCAAATATTTCAAAAACTTGGCCTTTCTGCAGGTCTGTCCTTAAGTCCTTGTTCTTGTCGCCGAACAGAATTTCATCAACACTTTTTATGTATTTGTTCAGAAGAATCTCTGACTTTATTCTGAGTAAAAGCGAGGCGGCGAGGAGAACTTTTCCTGAAACAAAAAAATCCGCTTCCTCGAGTTCCCTGATTTTGTTAAGATATCTGTCTGTGAGCACGACGATGTTAATGTCCCACGGGTCGAGCTGTTCTGTGTTGATAAGATCGTAAATGATTTCTTTCCAGCCGATTTCACGATTGAATAAAATGTCGTGGATTTGCTCTTGTTTTGGGTTGGTGAATGTGTCGCCGCCGGCCGCCTCTTTTGAATCCATTGAATCTTAAGCATTGCTGTTCTTATAAATCTGATGCCTGGCCAATCTGCTGATTACCACTTTATTATAACCCTCGGCTGTCATTTTTTAAGAGTAACAATAACGAAAGGTTTAAATACTTGTGAGTGCTCCAATATCTATCACCTCTTTTTCCCCAGGATAGAGGTCTTAGGCTGCTGTTTGTTGCTTAAGACATCTATCCCAGGGTTCATATTAACAAAATAAATCAGTTAAATTGCGGGCTTAATAAATTAGTTCTTAAGAATTAATTTGCCCATTTTTTATATAAATATTTATAAAATCTTAGATCATTTTTGGGTTATGAGTGAAATACCTACTAGCAATTTCAGGGAAAAAGAATATGACGAGATTATCCAAAGGAAAGATAGGGCCCATAATAGATCTGCTTTATACATATCATGCTTCCTTGGTCTTGGATTTTATTTCGTGTGGGAAGAAGTAAACAAATCTAATAAGATTAAAAAGGAATGTAGGACCCCGATAGTTGAATCATACCTTGACACAGGACCTAGTTTAGAAAAATTAAGAACTGAACTAAAGCAGACTAAAAGAGAGGTAAGTATTCCTTACCAAACAGAAGAAATAAAGAAAAGTTTAGAAGAAATCTCTTTTTTAAATCCCAAAAAAATTTCAATTTTAGAGGAAACAATAACCAAGGTAACTTTGGATAGTATAAATCTGAGCAAACATGAGGATGTAAAGAATTATGATAAAGCTGTGGAAGTCGCAGAACAGTATCATAATAAGGGAGCAAAAAAATTTTGTCTCTCTTGCACTCTGGGGGTAGTACTAGGTTTTTTAGCTCTATTTAGCAATAGAAGAATATATAGTGGGGAAATGAAAAAATTTAGAGAAAAATATTCATCTGAATAATTATTTTGTTTTTACTTCCGGCTTTTTCTTGCTCTCAAATTCGCTGTAATGACATTTGCCGCAGTAAAGTCTTCCGTTAGAATTCATTAAAAAAACTCCTGGCCCGCACCTCGGACAAAACCTTTCTCTCACAACTTTGTCACCTTCTATTTTGTATTTTTTATATTTCTTGCTGGTCGGCTTGTTCTTGTGCGGCTTTTTCCCTTTTTTTATTATTTTTCTCGGCATTTTATTTACCCTGACTTATTTTCTTTCTTTTCTTCCTTCTGCTCTGTTTTCTCTTCTTTCTTTTCTTTTTGTTTCGGCTCCTCTTTTTTCTCTTCTGTCTCTGGTTTTTGTTCTGATTCTTTCTTCTCCTGTTCTGGTTTTGGTTTTTCTTCCTGTTCTGGTTTTGGCTGAGTTTCTTCTGCAGGCTTTTCTGGCGAGGACTTTTCAGATTCAGCAGATTTCTTTGCTTCCGGCTCTTTCTCAGCCATATCTTTTTTCTTCTTCAATTCAATGCTGTCTTTTTCCTCTTTCGAAGAATAAATGTTCGCCTCAACATCAAAAATCCTTGCACCAAATTTTCCCATAATCTTTTTTATTTTTACGTTCTCGGCCGGGACAGAAAATTTTTCAGCAAGTAATTTTGTCACGTCCTGCCTGCTGGGAGTCACCTTTGCTTTTACAAATCCTTCAACTTCCTTCCTGTTAAAAAGTTCATTTTCTTTTTCTTCAGTTATTTTTAATTCCATTTTAGAATTTGATAAATTACCTGGTTTTAATTGCGAAATTTCCTTTTTCTTTGATATCAATTTTTTTTGCTATTTCTGATTTCTCCGGGTCAAAGACAACAATTCTTCCTTTGAAGCTTTCAGTTATTTCTTTGGAACCGCAGCTCGGGCATTCGTCGCCTTCGAAAATTCTGTTGCATATTTTACATGCTTTTTTCTTTGCCATTTATTTTTTCTTTCCTCCTTTTCCTTTTTTAGTTCCTTTAGATTTTTTCAATGCTTTTTGCTTTTCTCTTTCTTTTTTGAGCTGGTCTTCTTTTATCCATTCGAGCTTGCCGAGTCCCGGCTGCCTCATCGTCAGACCGATTTTTGTCTCATTTCCCTTGTGGCTTATTGCGACGATTCTAGCCAGGCACAAGTCGCCTTCCTTCAAAATTCTCTTAGTTGACTTCCCTGTTAAAGTGTTTGTCTTGCTGAAACTCACGTAATCTTCCATTGTCTGGCTTATGTGAATCATCCCTTTCATCACACCCAAATCCACGAACGCGCCAAAACTGGCAATCTCAGAAACGATTCCGTAAGCAATTTCGTGCATCTCTGGTTTCCACACAAGAAGTCTGAATTTTGTGTTGTAGTACGCTGCTCCGTCGCCGGGAATTATAACGCCCTCTCCGACCTCTGCCACTTCAACGACAACTATCACTCTCCCCAAATCCTTGTGATAATAATCCGCGTAAGTCTCTTTCAACTGCTTCTCGACGGCTTCTAAAGTGGGCAAGCCAAACAGCTTCGGCTCAACCCTTACATAATCTTCAATATCTGTCAGGTAGAACATTTTAAAATGAGTGAAAATCGGTTTTTAAAGCTTATTGATTTTACAGAGTATTCAGATTATTTTAAGTTTTTTCCGTCCTCTTATTAAAAGTATTGGCCGCTTTATTTTATATTTAAGCTCTTTGTCAAGCGTCGCGATTGTAATCTCTCTATCTTTTTCTGCAAGCTCAACAAGTCCTTTGTCCACGTTTTTTGTTCCGAGATTTATTTTTTTAAACTGATTTTTTTCAAGTATCTTTAATGCGAGCCGGGCTGTGTTTCTTGAATGAAGTTTGCTGCCGCTTTTCTGGATTTTTTTCAGCTCAAAAAGGACTTCCTCAGGAATCACAATCTCAAGTCCCATAAATCTTATCTCGTCAAAAAAATCAATCTTCTGTTTCACGCATGTCAGTATAAAATTCGTGTCAAGGACAGCTTTTTTCATGAATTAAACAGAAAAACAGAATATAAAAAGTTAACATTTATTAACCAGTCTCTCTAATGAAACTTATGCACGAGAGGGAAAACATCTTGAAGATTTTTCAGGAGACAAGAGAGGCGGTTTTAAAGGGCGATTCGGCGAAAATAAAAAATCTAAGCAACCAGACAACAAACTCTGCCTCGCTGACACACGACCCGGACAACATCGCAGCAGCAGTCGTTGTTTATTCTTTAAGCAAAATCATTGAAAGAAAGGACTACAAAAAACTCCCGGGATGGGACAAGTTCTACAAAATTTATCTGGAATCCATCGACAAAATAATAGATGCAATAAAAAAAGAAGATGACAAAGGCTACAGAGAGAGCATAAAAGAAATCAGAAAAGGAATAGGTCAGCTGTCCGGAAAACTAAAAGAGCGCATTCAGGAAGTGTTTAGGGACGCAAGCATAAACAAAGCTTCCAGAATTTACGAGCACGGGACTTCTATGGAGAAGACTGCCAGATTGTTGGGAATAACTCTTTATGAACTCGCAAGTTACGCCGGAGAAAAAGAAGAAGAGACAGAAATTCAGAAAACAAAAACAATCGATGTCAAGACCAGAATTAAAAATGCAATGGAGATTTTTGGATGATGAAAAAAACAGACGCACGCAAAGCAATCATCTTTGATTCAGGTGTCTTGATAAGTTTCTCTATGAACGGAATCATAAACATAATAAAAGATTTGAAAAGCGTTTTCGGCGGAAAATTCCTGATAACTTCTGAAATAAAAAAAGAAGTCATCGACACGCCCATCAAAATAAAAAGATTCAAACTTGAGGCGCTGAAGGTGAAAAAATTGCTTGATGAAGGGGTGATTGAAATGCCTTCTTCAATTGGAATAAAAGACGATGAAATAAAAAAAAGAACAAAAGAGATAATTGACGTTGCGAATAGTTTATTTAGAGGAGACGGAAAAGACCTTCACCTGATAGATTCTGGCGAAGCTTCTTGCCTCGCTCTCGGAGAGATTCTTAATAAAAAAGGTATAAAAAATGTAATTGCAGTTGATGAAAGGACTACAAGAGTCTTGGTTGAAAATCCTGAAAAACTGAAAAAATTCTTGCAAAAAAAGCTTCATGTTAAAATTTCAATCAAGAAAGAAAACCTGAAGTTTCTGAAGAGATTTAGGATAATTAGGTCGCCCGAACTCATTTACGTTGCGTATAAGAAAGGACTTGTAAAATTGAGAAATGGCTCAGCGCTCGACGCGCTTCTTTATGCGGTTAAATACAAGGGCTCTTCTATCTCTAACAGCGAGATTAAAGAAATCAAGAAACTCGCAGAACAGACAAACAGAAAATCTTAAAACCAGAAGTTTTTAATTAATGACAGGGTGCATAGTTTAATGGTAAAATAGGCGGCTCCAGCCCGCCAGCTGGGGGTTCGATTCCCTCTGCGCCCATAACTTCATAATCAGAATACCAAAAAGGTTTATTAATGAGATTTCTTTTTATTAATAATGGACAAAGAACTAAGCAAGAAGATGTCTGCTTTGGACCCATTATTTAAAAAGAGGGTTGAGGAATTGTTCGACCTTATCAACGAATCTGTCTCCAATCTTTACGACGCAGCCACTCACGACGAAAAAACCGGTCTTCACAACAACAAATTCTTTGAAAATATTTTAGACATGGAAATAGAGAAAGCAGGAAG
>CAYUGD010000012.1:0-8540 GCA_964444275.1 Candidatus Woesearchaeota archaeon | reverse complement strand
CAAAAAGGGGCTGCTATTAGAACTTCTGAAGGAAATAAGATAGTCTATACAAATAAGGTAACTGAGGAACAAATTAAGAGGGCATCCTTAGTGGCAGGACATCCTTCTTTATTCCAAGAATACATTGATAAGGATTTTGAAGTTAGAATAGTATCTACGGATAAAACAGTAACAGGAATTGCAATACATTCTCAAGATTCGGAAATATCTAAAATTGATTATAGGAGATACGACTTAAAAAATGTTAGATACAATCAAATAGACCTTCCAGAAAATGTAAGAAATTTCTGTTCGAATATGCTGACACATTACGGACTGCATTTTGGAGCATTTGATTTTATTTACTCAAAAAAAGGTAAATATTATTTCCTGGAATTAAATCCAAACGGTCAATGGCTATGGCTTGAGGAACAATCAGGATATAATTTAACTAAAGAAGTAGCAGATAATTTAATAGAATAAAATGATACAAGAAATAATGCCAAAAATAAAAAATAAAAAGGTTATATTATTTGGAGAAATTCACGGAACAAAGGAAATTCCAACGATACTCTCAAGATTTTTTAAAGAGTTAGCCAAACATGAAGATTTCAATTTGTGTTTGGAATTATCTAAAGAATTCCAAAATAAAAAATCAGATGATATTCTTCCATTAGCAAAGAAAATTGGCACTAGCGGATTAATAAATGAGGAGTATATAAAACTAATTAAAGAAATGCCTAAAAATGTAAAAGTATCGTTTATTGTTCCAAACGAGATAAAAAATCAGGAAGATATTGAAAAAGGAATTTCAAATAATATTCTAAAATTAGTTAATAATAAAAAAACTTTTGTAGTACTTGGAAATATTCATGCTTCTAAAAAGAGGGTAAAAATAGGAAATTTTAATATTACTCCTGCCGGATTTTTAATTCATCAAAAAATAGGTGATGAAATGTTTTCTGTTCTTCTAAAAGCTAAAAACGGAGAATTTTTTAATAACGGGATAAAACAGATAGTTTCTGAAGATATTAGCTCTTTTGACAATAACTTTGATTATGTTTACGAACTTGACAAGGTGTCTCCTTGTTCTTTTTAAGAATGCATCTATTCATTTTTCCACAAAACATTAATTAAACGGATTTTCTGATTAAATCTGGTTCCCTGTTCTCTCATAGCTCTAAATTAATAGCTCACCAAAAAGACTTAGTTGAACTGGTTCTGGCTTTTCTTCTGGCAACCTTTCTGGTTCCAGAATCTGATTTTGATAAAATTTAATAATATTTTTACAATCTTCTCTGACAGAATCTGACTCGGGAAATTTTTTGCTGCTCCCGTATTTTCCCTTTGCTTTCCTAACAAAATGGTCCTTGTGAAGTTTGTCTAAACCAAGATAGAGATGTTTAGAAGTTAAAACCAGCAATGGCTCTGACAAATCAGGATTTCTTTCTGACCACCTTCCTCTGAAAAAATAAACTTTTTCCCAGTTAGTAAGTTTCTCCAAAAATTCTGAAGGAATTCGCCCTGTGCTCCGAATACCATAATAAACCCTTTTCAGAACATCTTTATTAACAGAATTATAAAGATTATTAGAAAAATCCTTGTTTCCAATATGAGATGCGACTTCATCAACCAGATTATATTTTAGATAAGGCATAGTCTCCCAGACTTCCTTTGGATTTATATGCGGAACAGAGAGAGCATTAAGAACAGAAGACGTAACCACTTCTAAATCTTCTATTTCACTAATTCTATCTACAAGTGATTTCACCATATTTTTACCTCGAAAGAGTAGTATATAAAACTTCCCATCAGTAATTTTAAATAAGTTAAACTCCCTTTAATTCTATGAAAATAGATTTCATCCCGGTAGATTACAGCTACTTTGATTTTGACGGAAGAAACTATGCAAAAATAATCGGCAGAAACAGCGAAGGAAAAAGAGTCTGTGTGATAGATTCCTGCGACGTTTATTTCTGGGCAATTCTCAAGGAAAATTTAAGCAAGACCAAGATAAACAAATTAATAAAAAAAATTGAAAAAATTAAACTTGATGTTAAAGGAAGGCAGACTAAAGTTGAGAAAGTTGAGTTGCACGAAAAAAATTTTCTCGGGCGCAAAGTTAAAGCTCTGAAAATTTTTGCAACGAACTACAAAGACCTCCACGACATCGCAGACAGGTTAGGATTGTCTGAAATAGAAAAAAGGAGAGGGTATGATTTAGGTTACATAACTCATTACATTATGGAGAAAAAGATCGCTCCTCTAAATTGGTATGAAATGGAAGGAGAGGTATTAAACGGCAGCCAGAAGTTCGGAGGAATAGACGCTTCACTTGAAGTCGATTTCTGTATGGAATTAAAATCAGCAAAAAAAACAGACAAAAAAAATCTTAATTTCGCTCCAAAAGTGCTCGCGTTTGACATAGAAACCGACGAATTCCAGGTCGGAAAAGGAAAAATCCTGATGGTCTCCCTCGTCTCTGGGAACTTCAAAAAAGTTCTGACATGGAAAAAAGCGGGCTCAAAAGACAAGAATCTTAATTTTGTTGAACACGTAAAAGACGAAGAAGAACTCCTTGAAAAATTTGTAGAATATGTGAAAAAAATTTCCCCTGATTTTTTAGTTGGATATTTCAGCGATGGATTCGATTTGCCGTATATAAGAAAGCGGGCAAAACACCATAAAATAAACCTCGCTCTCGGGCTTGACGGAAGCCAGCCTGTTTTTCACCGAGGAGCTCTTCTTAAATGTCAAATAGACGGAATTGTCCACATTGATTTGCTCAGGTTCGTTAGCACAGCATACTCTCAATATATGCAATCAGAAACACTCTCATTGGACGACGTCTCAAAAGAATTTCTCGGAGACCAGAAAAATGACTTTGAATTCAAGTCTGTTTCAAAAATGTCGAAAGAAGACTGGAAAGATTATTTCACATACAATCTTCAGGATTCTGACCTGACATACAGATTATTTTTCAAATTTTGGCAGGACATAAAAGAGTTCTCCAGAGTTATGCAGGAACCTCCTTTTAAAGTTTCGAGAAACGGAATGTCAAAAAATGTTGAATCATACATTCTGCACAACCTAGAAAAATTTGACGAGATTCCTGAAAAGCGCCCGACCCACGACGAAATAAGAAAAAGGAGAAAGAGAGAAAAATACGAAGGCGCTTTTGTCTTTCAGCCGACACCAGGACTTTACGAAGACCTGGTTTTTTTTGATTTCACAAGTTACTGGCCGAGCATAATCGTCACGTTCAATCTATCGAAATCAACAATCCTTGAAAAAAAGAAAAAAAATGCGTTAGAGGTAAACGTAGGAAAAAAGAAATTTTACTTCAGAAAAGAGCCAGGGTTTTTTCCTGAAATGCTGAAAGAAATCATCACATTAAGAAAAAAATACAAGCAGGAACTAAAGGACAAAGAAGACGCAATAACCAGAGCAAGAAGCAACGCATTCAAACTTCTCGCAAACGCTTCTTATGGTTATCAGGGATTCTTCGGAGCGAGATATTACTGCCCAGAGGCCTCTGCATCAACAACATCAATAAGCAGGGACTTCACAAAAAGAACAATAAATCTCATAAATAAAAAAAGCTACAAAGTAATTTATTCAGACACAGACTCCATCGCTCTTCTCTTAAAAAAACATTCAAAAAAAGACGCCATTAAACTTCTGAAAGAAATTAACAAAGACCTCCCGGGAATAATAGAGCTCGACCTGGAAGATTTTTACAAAAGGGGGATGTGGGTGACAAAAAGAACAGGAGGATTCGGAGCAAAGAAAAAATACGCGCTGATAACAAAAGACGGAAAATTAAAAATAAGAGGTTTTGAAACAGTCAGAAGAGACTGGTGTGACCTCGCCCGCGAAGTCCAGAACAAAGTTATAAGAATGATTCTCAAAAATGGAAACGAAAAAAAAGCACTAAAGTACGTGAAAAAAATCGTTAAAAAAATGAAGGCAAGAAAAATAGACAGAAAAGAAATTCTTATAAGAACGCAGCTGAAAAAACCAATATCCGCGTATAAATCAATCACTCCGCACGTCACTGCCGCGAAAAAAATGAAAGAGCAAAAAATCCCCATAGATGAGGGCGCGCTAATAGAGTACTTCATAGCTGAAACTCGAGAAAAAAAGAAACTTGTGAGAGAAAAAGTGAAACTCGCCTCTGAAGAAGGAAAATATAATATAAAGTATTATTTGGAAAGACAGATTCTACCTGCTGTTGAAAACATTTTTCAGATTTTTGATATTAGCATAAAAGAAATCATTCAGGGGAAAAAGCAAACAAAACTTGGAGACTTCTAAGAGATGGAATTAAAACCCTTCCTTACTGAACGGATGAAACTCCTTTTGCCTGATGAAAAAGATTTCCAGAATTTTCTTGATTCTCTAAGAAGCGAGCCGCCAAAATCAATTCGTTGCAACACTTTGAAAATTTCTCCTGAAAGACTTAGAGAAAAACTTGAAGCAAAAGATTGGAAAATTAACCAGCCATTTCGAAAAAATCCTGAGATAATGATTGTTGAGAGCGAACTCGGGCCAGGAGAACTCGGAAGAAGTTTGGAACACTTATTAGGGTATTATTATGTTCAGGGAATAGCCAGTATGCTGCCTGTTCTGGCTTTAAATCCAGGACCAAACCAAATTGTTCTTGACCTCGCTGCTTCACCCGGCTCAAAGACAACACAGATTGCCGCAGAAATGAAAAACAAAGGAACACTTTTGGCAAATGAAATCAGTCTCGGAAGAATAAAAATTCTCGCTTCAAACACAGAACGCTGCGGCGTCACAAACATGATAATAACAAAAAAAGAAGGCGCAGGCCTTTGCAGAAATCTAAAAAAACTAGGATTTACTTTTGACAAAATTCTTATTGACGCTCCGTGCTCTGGCGAAGGTACGTTAAGAAACAAACCTGTAACCTACAAAATGTGGAACATACACACTATAAAAAAATTATCAGGAATCCAAAAAAACCTAATAGCAAATGCCCTGGGAATACTAAAACCAGGAGGCGAGCTCGTTTACAGCACATGCACCCACGCGCCCGAAGAAAACGAAGAAGTCATTGATTTTATTTTAAAAAAATTCGAAGACAGAATTAAAATTGAAAGAATAAATCTGCCGATTAAATGCAGAAAAGGGATAATAAAGTGGCAAGACAAAGAATATTCTCAAGAAGTAAAAAAATGCGCGAGAATTTACCCGCAAGACAACAACACAGAAGGTTTTTTTATCGCAAAAATAAGGAGGGTTGGATGAAACACAAAAAACAAAAATTCACACCTCTAAAAATTCTGAATAAAAAAGAGCAAAAAGAAATTGAGAAAAAACTTAAAAAGCAATTTGGAATAAAAAGCGTGCCGGGAATAATTGCAAGGCGGGGAAGGGAAAGACTTTTCCTTTTTTTAGGAAGTCTAAATAAAAAAAACATAAAATCTCTTGAAGAAATTGTAGTAATCGAACGACTTGGAATTTATTTTGCCAAGATTGTTCAGGACAGTGTAAAATTAAGCATCGAAGGAACCCAGATTCTCAAAGACCAGATTAAAAAAAATATATTTGAACTTTCAGAAAATCAGGTGAAAAAATGGATGAAAGGCCAGGACCTGCGGATTAAAACTGGGAAAAGAGGTTTTTTTGTGATGAAATATCAAAATGATTTCCTCGGCTGCGGAAAAGCTTCAAAAGAAAAAATAGGAAATTTTATTCCGAAAAATAGAAGACTTAAAAACAGAGGAAATTAAAAAATAAAATGGAAAAAGAAAAAATCATCAGGGCAGGAAAGATAGCAGCTGAAGTAAAGTCGTGGATAAAGCCGCAGATAAAGAAAGATATGCCTCTGCTTGAGATAGCTGAAAAGATTGAATCTAAAATTCTTGAATTAGGAGGCAAGCCAGCGTTCCCTGTTAATCTTAGCATAGACAATATTGCAGCACATTACACGCCAAGCCACGACGACAAAGCACTAGCCCGCGGTTTATTGAAAATTGATTTTGGAGTTCATGTTGATGGCTGGACTTCTGACAACGCTTTTTCAGTTGACTTGGAAGATAGCGAAGAAAATAAAAAATTAATCAAGGCAAGTAAAGACGCACTGGAAAATGCAATTAAATTGATAAAAGAGAGAGAAAATCTAAACCTTTCAGAAATAGGAAAAATAATTCAGGAAAAAATAGAGTCTTACGGATTTTCTCCTGTGATAAATCTCTCAGGTCACAGTATGTCAGAATGGGAACTCCACTCAGGGATGACCATACCAAATACTAGTAACAAAAAAAACATTGTCCTAAAACCAGGACTTTATGCTATCGAGCCGTTTTCAACAACAGGCACAGGCAAGGTTCACGACGGAAAACCCTCGGGAATTTACAATTTGATAAACGAAAAAAACGTCCGCAGTCCGCTCGCAAGAGAGATTTTAAAATTTATAATGAAAGAATACAAAACACTGCCTTTCTGTTCCAGATGGATTGTTAAAAAATTTGGAACCCGCGCACTTATCGGATTAAAACAACTTGAAGAAAATGGAAACCTCCACTATTTCCCACAGCTTCTTGAAAAAGCGTCAGGAGGAATAAAAATCAGCCAGACAGAAGAAACAATTCTCATTGACGGGGACGGCAGTGTCCTCGTAACAACAAGATAGAAAATTATCCGTAATAACTGCTTTCAACCGGCACAGCTGTCTTTGCAGATTTCACAAAATTATCTTCCATTTTTTTGTAAATTTCAAGAGCAGGTTTGCTTACACTAGGCTTTATCTTTTTCAGGGCTTCGTCAAAATGTTTTGGCTTTACAAACTTTGAATCCTTATTTTCCCTCAAAGCGATTAAAGCAGACTCTCTCGCAAGAGATTCAATATCCGCTCCGGTGTAGCCGTCTGTCTTCTTTGCCAAAGTTTTCAAGAAAGCCTTTCTTTTTTCTTTCGTGAATTGCTTTTTGCCATCGCCTAAAGGCATGTTTCTTGTATGTATTTCCAAAATCTGCTGTCTACCTTCTTCTTCAGGCGCTCCAACCAAAAGAATCTTGTCAAATCTCCCAGGTCTCAATAGAGCAGTATCCAACATGTCTGGCCTATTTGTCGCGCCAATGACTATAACATCATTCAGGTCTTCCAAACCATCCATTTCTGCGAGCAGCTGATTCAAGACACGCTCAGCAACTTTTGCGCCGCCAACCCCTGAAGCACTTCTTTTTCCTGCCAATGAATCAATTTCATCAAAGAAGATAACACAAGGACTAACCTGTCTCGCTCTCTCAAAAACTTTCCTCATTCCTTCTTCTGATTTTCCGACCCACATGCTCAACAAGCTCGGTCCTTTAATCTGAATAAAGTTTGCTTCAGACTCCCTTGCCACGGCCTTCGCCAAAAGTGTTTTTCCTGTACCAGGCGGACCGTAAAGCAAAATTCCGCGTGAAGGCCTGATACCCATTCTCTTGAAAACCTCTGGAGATTTCAGAGGCCACTCCACAACTTCCTTAAGTTCTTGTTTAACTTTATCCAAGCCGCCGACATCGTCCCATTCAATGTTTGGTGTCTCAACCAAAACCTCGCGCATAGCGCTCGGCCTCACAACTTTCAAAGCGTCCATAAAATCAGAATGCCTTATTACAAGCTTGTCCAAAATCTCTTTAGGAATCTCCTCTTCGTCAAGCTTTATCTTAGGGAGCATTTTTCTTAAAACACTCATCGCAGATTCTTTCACAAGAGCCTCAAGGTCAGCGCCGACAAAACCATGAGTCACTGCCGCGATTTTATCAAGTTTAACATCTTTAGTTAAGGGCATTCCTCTTGTATGAATTTTCAGAATAGAAAGCCTGCCTTCCTTGCTTGGAACATTTATCTCAATTTCACGGTCAAATCTTCCCGGTCTCCTTAAAGCAGGGTCAATAGAATTTACACGGTTCGTTGCGCCAATCACAACAACTTTCCCTCTCGACTTCAGGCCGTCCATCATAGTTAGCAATTGGCTCACAACACGCCTCTCAACTTCTCCTGTAACATCCTCTCTCTTCGGAGCAATCGCGTCAAGCTCGTCAATAAATATAATCGCTGGCGCGGTCTTCTCCGCCTCTTCAAAAATTTTCCTTATTTTTTTCTCAGACTCACCATAAAATTTAGACATAATCTCAGGACCATTAAGAAGAATGAAATTCGCATCAGATTCGTTTGCCACAGCTTTTGCCAAAAGTGTCTTTCCTGTTCCAGGCGGTCCGTGCAGCAAAACGCCCTTTGGTGGTTCTATTGATAATTTCTGGAAAATCTCAGGATATTTCAACGGAATCTCAACCATTTCCCTTATCTTTCTTATTTCTCCTGACAAGCCGCCAATATCCTCGTAAGTTATTTCAGGAATGCTTTCCTCTGTTATCTCAACAGCTTTTGAACTTAGAGTAACCTGTGTATTTTCTGTAATTATTACTGGTTGGTTAGGCGTCGTGCTCACAACTAAAAATTTAATCTGTGTGAATCCTCCAAGCTGGCCAAATCCCATATTACCAAACATATCTCCGAAGACGTCTCCTAGATCTCCAAACTCGCTAGA